>DATIGF010000103.1:0-19276 GCA_035454865.1 Nitrospiraceae bacterium
GTTTCGATCCGCCGCGTTGCGGTTCCGCCTCATTGTGTGGGGCGCCATCGCCCTGTTGCTGCTCACCGGGCCCTTACTGCTTCACCAGAGGAGCCTTTCGATTGTTGATCCAAGCGGATGGCCCCTGATCTTTCGAATCAAACTGGGATTGGTCGGAGTTCTCCTGCTTCTCACCTTTGCGCACGATCTTCTGCAGGGGTCACAGGTGCGGAAGATCAGCGCCATCCGGGAGGACGCCAGGTCGTCATGGGAGCAGGCGATTGTTCGTAGCTCCTCCTGGGCACCGCGCGTCGCGTTGCTGATTGCACTTGGGGTGCTTCTCGCAGCCGTCGTCCTCGTTCGCTCCTAGCGCAGGCTATTCATGAATACCCCGCACTAGCCTCTCCTGCTGTCGCCTTCTGCGACAGTGCTGCTCTCCCCTCTGTAGCAAGGCTCCCCTCATTGCGATCGATGGAGGGTCTTGTTGCATCGGATGAACTTGATTTGTAAGGCAAACTAGCGTGGTCGGCTCTGTGAGACCTTCGGTTCCCTCTTTGCAGATGTTACTCACAGACTAAGTGAAGAAGGAGCTCCGTAATGCATCCTATTCATCCTATGGTGGTGCACTTCCCGATCGCACTGTTGTCGACCGCGGTTCTCTTCGACCTGCTGGCCCGGCGATGGCGTCCGGAAGAGTTCCGGATCGCCGGGCTCTATACCCTCGTGCTGGGACTGGCCGGCGCACTGGTCGCGGTGATTTCCGGCCACATGGAGGAGGAGGTAGTTGAGCACAGCAGCGTACCGAAGCAGGTCCTCGAGCTGCATGAGACGCTGGGCTTTGCCACCTTCTGGATCTTTGCGGGGTTACTGGGATGGCGTACTGTGATCTGGCTCGGTTGGATCAGCGAACGCCCCGTCATCTCGGTGGCCCTTGGTCTCGGTGGTGTCGCGGTCCTGCTCGTAGCCAGTTACTACGGGGGAAGTCTGGTCTATGAATATGGAACCGGGGTCGTTCCGAAACACTAAAAGAGATCGCATTTCAATGGAGTGAGATGAAACGAGGTATCTGTACCGTTGCATTGGCATTGTGGGTAGTAACTATCACGGCGGGGATCTGGCTCTTCGTGAAGGGCACGACCAAACCCGGCGCCGATGGCCGGATTGAGATTGTACTGGCAGCGAGCGAGCGGGACCTGATCCTCGGTGAGATGCGGCAACTCTTGAAGGCGGTGGACGGCGTTGTCCGAGGTCTTGGGGAGCCACAGTCGGATCTCACGCAAGCCGAAGCAGCGGCTCGTGCAGCAGGAATGGGCATGGCGGCGGACGTCAATCCGGCGCTCATGGCAAAGTTGCCACTCCCATTTAAACAAATGGGGATGTCGATTCATAAGGATATGGACGCTCTCGCGGACGCGATCGTGCAGAAAGAAACCGAGAAACAGATTCTGCAACGGTTGTCGAGCATGACCGCCCGCTGCACCACCTGTCATGATTTGTACCGGTTTGGGGTGAGCCAATAGCTGTCAGCCGTCAGCATTCAGCTCTCAGCATGAACGGGGCCCTCGAGCGTGATGACGAGGAGGAGGTCCGGGAATCTCGAATCCATTTGAATCCCGACGACTCATATCCTTCAGGATGAAGGTTCATCGGAAGGGCTGAGAGCGCAAAAGAAAGGGAGGCGTTATGGCACGAGTGGTCATCATCGGAGCGTCGATCGGGGGACTGCCTGCGGCCTATGAGGCGCGGGCGATGCTGGACAAGAAGCACAAAGTGACGGTGATTTCGAACGTGGACTCGTTCCACTTCGTGCCATCGAACCCCTGGGTGGCGGTGGGATGGCGGAAGCGAAAGGATATCAGCTTCGCGCTGGGGCCGGTGTTGGAGAAGAAAGGGATCGAGTTTGTCCATGCCGCTGCCGACCGGATTGAACCGGAGCAGAATCGGGTCATCACCTCAAAAGGCGAAGTCCCTTACGACTACCTGATCATCGCCACCGGTCCCAAACTCAATTTCGGAGCGGTGCCTGGGCTTGGGCCGAGCGGTTACACGCAGTCGGTCTGCAATGTGGATCATGCCGAGCAAGCCTGGGGCGCCTATCAGAGCTTTCTCAAAGATCCTGGGCCCATCGTCGTCGGCGCGGCGCAAGGCGCCTCTTGTTTTGGCCCGGCCTACGAAATGGCTTTTATCCTCGATGCCGATCTGAGAAAGAAAAAGCTCCGGAAGAAAGTTCCGATCTATTTCGTGACGCCGGAGCCTTACATCGGCCACATGGGTCTGGCCGGCGTCGGCAAGTCGCGGCGCCTGATGGAAGATGAATTTGCCGAACATTCAATCAAGCCCGTCTATAACACCGCGATCAAGGAAGTGCAGCCGGGAAAGTTTGTCTTGGAAGACGGCCAGGAAGTGCCCTTCCGCTATTCCATGATTATCCCGCCCTTCGCCGGGGTCGACGCGGTGGCGGGGACCGCGGGGCTGTGCAATCCGAAAGGGTTCGTCAACATTGATGCCTACCAGGCGAATCCCAAATACAAGAATATCTACGCTGTGGGCGTCTGCGTGGCCATTCCGCCGGTTGAGCAGACACCGGTTCCGACCGGCGCGCCCAAGACCGGGTACATGATTGAATCCATGGTGTCGGCCGCGGTGCATAACATCAACGCCGATATCGAGAACAACGACAAAAAGGATACGGCCACCTGGAATGCCATCTGCCTCGCCGACATGGGCGATACGGGAATGGCCTTTGTCGCGTTGCCGCAGATGGCGCCGCGCAACGTCACTTGGGCGAAGAAAGGCAAATGGGTGCATCTCGCCAAGATCGGGCTGGAGAAATACTTCCTGATAAAGATGAAGCGCGGGGTGAGCGAGCCGTTTTTCGAAAAGGCGATCCTGAAAGCCATGGGGATCAACAAGCTGGAGCAGAAGGCATGAGCTCCGGCGGCGGCGCGATCCCGCAGGGCGGGTCCGGTTTCTCGACGCCGGTCGGTTCACGGCGCACGTTCTTCCGTTGGGTCACGACGGGAGCAGCCGGCCTCATCGGCCTCGGGCTGGCGATCCCGCTGCTCGGCTATGTGATTTCGCCGGCGTTGAAGCGGCGGACGCGGCCATGGGTGGATGTCGGCAGTGCAGACGACGTGCCGCCCGACGATCCCAAACAACTCGATCATGTCACGACGATTCAGGACGGATATTTGAAAAGCCAATCCCAGAAGGCGATCTGGGCGGTGAAACGACCGGACGGACAGATCAGGGTGTTCTCTCCGATGTGCACCCATCTCGGCTGCGGCTATCGCTGGGATGACGAGGAGAAGAAGTTCAAGTGCCCCTGCCACGGAAGCGTGTTCGACATTGAGGGACAGGTGCTGGCCGGGCCTGCGCCACGCCCGTTAGACCTCCTGCCGTCCAAGATCGAGAACGGTCGGCTCTTCGTGGTCTTCAAGGAATTCAAACCGGGGACCGGGCAGGCGGTGGAATTGTAACAATGGGCGAGTGGCGAGAGGCGAGCGGTCAGGAGGCGATTGCAGGAATCCCACCTCTCGCTGCGGGCCCCTTGCCTCTTACCTGGAGTAAGTATGCGACTCTATGACTGGCTCGATAGCCGGCTCAATCTGAAGCCGGTCGAGCGAACGCTCTTGGAAGAACCCATCCCCGGCGGCGCCAGCTGGATATATGTCTTCGGCTCGGCGACGCTCTTCCTGTTCCTTCTCCAGGCCCTCACCGGCATGTTCCTCGCCGTGTACTATGCGCCGACTCCGGACCATGCCTATGACAGCATCCAGTTCATCGAAGAACAAGTCACGTTCGGCGCCTTCGTGCGCGGACTGCACCATTGGGGCGCCTCCGGAATGGTCGTGGCGATCGGACTGCACATGCTCCAGGCCTTTCTCTATGGAGCGTACAAGCCGCCCCGCGAAGTGATGTGGATGGTAGGCGTGGTGCTTTTTCTCATCGTGATGGCGTTTGCATTCACCGGCTATCTGCTTCCGTGGGATCAGACGGCCTATTGGGCCACGCAGATCGGGCTCAATATGGTCGGGACAGTTCCGCTGGTCGGTGAGTTCTTGATGAGGGTCATGCGGGGCGGAGAAGTGTTGGGGGCGCTCACATTATCCCGGTTCTTTGCGATTCATGTGTTGTTTCTGCCGGCGATGCTGGTCACTTTGATTGCGGCCCACCTGTTCATTTTACGGAGGGTGGGTCCGGCCGGCCCCTGGACTGATGAACGGGCCTCACTGGGCAGCGAGACCTTCTACCCGCGACAGGTCTATATGGACGCTGTGGTCATGCTGGCAGTGTTTGCGATTCTGGCAGGCCTCGCGCTGATCGTGCCCTTCCCCTTGACCGACAAGGCTGATCCATCAGACACCAGCTTCGTTCCGGTGCCGGAATGGTACTTTCTCTTCTATTACGAGTTGCTGAAGTACGTGCACGGACCGTTGGAACCTCTGGCGACTTGGGTATTGCCGATGGTCGTAATCCTCGGCCTGTTCTTCTGGCCCTTCATCGACCGGAATCCGGTACGCAATCCGATCAAGCGCCCTGCGGCACTGGGTTCAGGCCTCGTCTTTCTGGTCGTTGTCTTCTCGCTGCTGGGGATCTCGATTAAGAATCTGTACGCGGTTCCCCGGGTCGATCCGGCGGTGGCGCGCGGGAAGGCGCTCTATGGCGGGTTCGGATGCGCGGGCTGCCATCGAATTCACGGCGAAGGCGGGGCGGTGGCGCCGGATCTGTCCTTCATCGGGGATGTGAGACCTGAGCGGGAATGGCACCTGAAGCATTTCAAGGACCCGCAATCGGTATCCCCCGGCTCTTTCATGCCCAAATTCCCCCTGACCGACCAGCAGTTGAATGATCTGACGAGCTACATGCTGAGCCTGAAGCGGGCGCCATAGCCGCCGGCGGCCGAATCCTTTGCTCCGATGCTGCCTCACATCAGATAAGAAGGAAGGAGGAGCCCTATGAAGCTCAATGAACTCTTGCGGTTGATTGCCGGTGTATTTGTGCTGCTTGCCGTGTATCTGGGCGCCACAGTGCATCCCTATTGGAACTATTTCGCGGCATTTGTGGCTCTCAATTTAATTCAATCGGCCTTTAGCGGCTGGTGCCCCATGATGGCCCTCTTGCGGAAGCTGGGCGTTCAAGAGTAAAAACTCGCCACCGAGGAGACGAAGCGTGAGAGGGTTGAGAGGGTTGTTGGTTGCGTTGCTGCTGCTGGCGGGATGCGGGTCCAAGGATGAACCGGCGACTTCCGTCGTTTCGGCTGCGTCACAGGCGACCATTCAGGCTGCGGTGGTTGAAATCACCACCGTCCAGGTTCCCGTGCGCGTGGAAGTGACGGGGCAGGTTCAACCGATCTTCCAGGCCACGCTTTCGAGCCGCATCCAAGGGACGATTGACAAACTGCTCGTACGGGAAGGGACGCAGGTGTCAAAGGGGGAGACCCTGATTCAGCTGGACAATCGCGATGTGAAGGCCGATCTGGCGCGTGCGTCGGCGGAAGTGGAGAATGCAAGGACGCAGCTGAAGCGAATGAACTCCTTACTCAAAGATCAGGCTGTTTCCAAGCAGGAGGTGGAGAATGCGTCCCGTGCGTTCAAGGTCGCTGAGGCGAATCGCAAAGCCGTGCTGGCACAACTAAGCTATACCGTTGTGAAGGCGCCGTTCGACGGCGTCATCACCGAAAAGAAAGTGGAGGCAGGTGAACTGGCATCGCCGGGCCAGCCGTTGCTGAAGATGGAGGACCCCCGGCAACTGCGACTTGAAGCGACGGTGGCCGAAGGGGATCTGAAATCCATTACCCGCGGCGACAAGATTCCGGTCATGATCGACGCGCTGGGAGCACAGGTATTGAACGGAATCGTCAGTCAGATTCTTCCGGCCGGCGATCCGCAAACCCACACCTTCATGGTGAAAGTAGATTTGCCGGGCACGCATGGGCTCAAGACCGGCATGTTCGGCAGGTTTCAACTGGACAAGGGAACAGCCAAGACAATTCTCATTCCCTCTTCGGGCGTTGTTGAGCGCGGCGAACTGACCAGTGTGTTCGTGGTCGGCTCTGATCAGGTCGCTCGACTTCGGTGGATCAAGGCCGGACGGCGCTTCGATCAACACATCGAAATCCTCTCGGGCGTGAACGTGGGCGAAAGGGTGTTGCTGGACGGTAGCCGGGGCGTCGATGGGGCGACCGTGCAGATCGTCGACGCGGTCGCGTTACCGAAGTAAAGGCGTCAATCGTCATGCGTCAAACGGGTGCCCGCGTCAAACGTCAATCGCCATCCGTCAAACGCAAATACCCTCGATCACGATGAAATCTTCTCCCGGTATCATCCCGGCGAATGACGCATGACGAATGACGCATTCACCTACGGTCTCTCAGGCCGGATCGCGACCCTCTTCATCGGAAGCAAGCTGACGCCGCTCATCATGTTGGGCGCGTTGCTGCTGGGTCTGTTTGCCATCGTCGTCACCCCCCGCGAAGAAGAACCACAGATCGTCGTCCCGATGGCCGACGTCTGGCTCCCCTTTCCCGGCGCCTCTACCAAGATCGTCGAAGAACAACTGACCAAGCCCTTCGAGCGCAAGCTCTCTGAGATCAAGGGCGTGGAGTACGTCTATTCTATTTCGCGGCCCGGAGGCGCCTTAATCATCGTCCGGTTCTACGTCGGCCAACCGATGGAGCAGAGTCTGGTCAATCTCTACGACAAACTCATGTCGAACCAGGAGCTCCTGCCGCCGGGAGCCGCGCCATTTCTGGTGAAACCGAAGGACGTGAATGATGTCCCTGTCGTCACCGTGACGCTCTCGAGTCAACGGTACAGCGAATTCGACCTGCATCGGCTGGCCGAACAGGTGTTGGAAGAGGCCAAGAAAGTCGCGGGGACTTCAGCCGGGTTTATCGTCGGCGGTCTGGCGAGGGAACTGCAGGTGCAGATTGATCCCGCCAGGTTGAAGGCCTATGGGCTGACGCCTCTGCAAGTGGCCGGTGTGATCCGGGGAGAGAACCGGGCGCTGCCGACCGGACGGTTCGACAGCCGCAATCAGAGTTTCCTCGTGGAGACGGGTCGATTTATCCGGTCACGCGGGGATCTGGAGTCGCTGGTCGTCGGTGTGAACGAACAACGCCCGGTCTACCTCCGGCAGGTCGCCGAGGTGACCGATGGCCCGGGTGAATCGACGCATTACGTCTGGTTCGGGCTCGGCGCCGGAGGCGCCCGGGAAACCTCCAACATGACAGGTGAAGCCCGGGAAGGAGCGCAGGAGACGCTTCACGACCCGTCCGTCACGGATGAGGAGCCGGCCGTTACGGTGGCCATTGCCAAACAGGCCGGCGTGAATGCGGTCACGGTCACGCAGGAGGTGATTCAAAAGGTCGAAGAGATGAAGGGACTCACAATTCCGGGGGATGTGCGCGTGACCGTCACGCGCGATTACGGAGAGACGGCACAGGAGAAGGCCAACGAACTGCTGTGGCATCTGCTCATTGCCGTCGTCGCGGTCGTGGCCTTTCTCGGCGTCGCCTTGGGAACGCGTCCGGCGCTGGTCGTATCGATCGCGATTCCGCTGACGCTGGCCTTGACCCTCTTCACGTCGATGCTCATCGGCTATACGATCAATCGCGTCACGCTGTTCGCGCTCATTTTTTCTATCGGCATTCTCGTGGACGACGCCATTGTGGTAGTCGAAAACACCTACCGGCATCTGACGCTGCGTCTGAAACCCCATCAGGAAGCCTCGATCTACGCGGTCGACGAAGTCGGGAATCCGACCATCCTGGCGACCTTCACGGTCATCGCGGCGCTGCTTCCGATGGCCTTTGTCTCCGGGCTGATGGGACCCTATATGCGTCCTATTCCCGTGAACGCTTCGATCGCGATGTTCTTTTCACTCCTGGTGGCGTTCGTGGTGATCCCCTGGTTCTGCCAGACCTGTTACCGGCCCGGCACGACTGTGGCAGGCGTCGATCATGAGGCCGATGAGCAAGGTATTCTGGCGCGTCTGTACCGCCGGGTGGTCTCGCCGTTGCTGGCTCACCCGATCTTAGCGTACGCATTCCTGGGTATCGTCGCGCTCTTGCTGGCCGGGTCCTGCCTGTTGTTCTACACCCGGCATGTCGTGGTGAAGATGATGCCGTTCGACAACAAAAGCGAATTACAGCTGGTCGTCGACATGCCGGAAGGCACAACCTTGGAAGAAACCGCACGAGTCACGCAGGCGCTCGGCCGCTACGTCAGGACTGTTCCGGAGGTCCGGGACTATCAGGCGTATGTCGGCACGGCCTCGCCGTTCAACTTCAACGGATTGGTGCGCCACTATTATCTGCGGGAACAGCCGCATGAGGCCGATATCCAGATCAATCTGGTGGCGAAGGATCAGCGCGCCGTACAAAGCCACGGGATCGCGCAACGGATTCGTCCCCAGGTTCAGGAGATTGCCCGCCAATACGGGGCCAATGTGAAAGTTGTCGAAGTGCCGCCGGGACCGCCTGTGCAATCGGTGCTGGTGGCTGAAATATACGGGCCCGACTATGTCCGTCAAATCGCGGTCGCGCGGGAGATCCGGGGGTTGATGGAATCCACGCCCGGAGTCGTCGACGTCGACGATTTTATCGAGGCGGATCAGGTGAAATACCTCTTCACGGTGGATCGGGCCAAGGCGGCGCTGGCCGGGATTCCGTCGGATGATATCGTGAACACGTTGCGCATGGCGGTCGAGGGCACGAAAATCGGCTTGGTCCATATTCCCCAGGAGAAAGGCCCCGTTCAGATTGTGCTACGGCTTCCCTTGGCCGCGCGGACCGGGCTTGAGTACCTCGGCGAAATCGGAATGCGCTCGAATTCCGGCGGCATGGTGCAGCTGTCCGAGCTGCTCATGATCCAACAAACAGTTCAAGACAAGGCGATCTATCATAAGAATCAGAAGCCGGTAGTGTACGTCGTCGCCGACGTAGGAGGCCCCGGCGCCGAGCAGGCGGAGAGTCCGGTCTATGGCGTGTTGGGCGTCGGAAAGAAGTTGGAGGGCTATCGACCGACCGAGGGATACAAGGTTGAGCAATACTATGCCACCCAGCCCTGGTCGGAGGACAAGATCGCGATGAAGTGGGACGGGGAATGGCATATCACCTACGAAACGTTCCGCGATATGGGCATCGCGTTTGCGGTTGCGATGCTGCTGATCTATCTGTTGATCGTGGGACAGTTTCAATCGTTCCTCACGCCGGTGATCATCATGGCGCCGATTCCGCTCACGCTGATCGGCATTCTTCCCGGTCATTGGCTCACCGGTTCATATTTCACGGCGACGTCCATGATCGGGTTCATCGCGCTCGCCGGCGTCATTGTCCGCAACTCCATACTCCTGGTGGATTTTATCCAGCTGCAAGAGCAGGCGGGTGTTCACCTGTTCGACGCGGTAATCAAGGCCGGTGCGATCCGCACGCGACCGATTCTATTGACGGCCGCCGCCCTCATGGTCGGCGCCTTCGTCATCATTCTCGATCCGATCTTTCAAGGACTGGCTGTCTCGTTGCTCTTCGGCGTCGGGGCCTCGACATTGCTGACCCTGATTGTCATCCCCGTGTTGTACTATCACATGATCGGGTATGGGAGATGACAAACCGTCCCTGCTCATCGGAGTCGGTCCTTCTGAATGTGACAGTTCCGGGGGCAGTTCGACTGATCATGCGGTAGATTGGACAAGGGATTGTCGCCTGCTGGGTCACCGTTCCCAATTCCCCGTGGCGTAAGATTCTCTCTTATCTCGCTTCCTGTGTTGCGCATGGCCTTCGAACCCATGATTTTTCATGGAACAAATCGGCAATGGGCGCTGTCTCGTGCCCTGCGCCGTCCTTGCAAATTCTAATTGATAACTGCTAGAGAATTGCGCCATGAATAGGAAACTGTCTTTTTCAGTCTGGTATGTAATTCTCGCCATCTGGGCCGTGATTCTGGTCCACGATTTCATTCTCGCCCTGCAAAAGATCGAAGAGATCCCCTATAGCGAGTTCAAGACGTTGATTGCGGCGGAACAAGTAGCGGAAGTCTCGCTCAGCAGTCACACGCTGACCGGCAAGCTGAAGCCGGAGGAGGGGGCCAAGGAGCCGAAACTGTTTTCCTCCGTCCGTGTGGAAGACCCGGAGCTGGTCAAGGAACTTCAGGCGCACCAGGTGAAGTTTGTCGGTGTGGTGGAGAGTACGTTTCTACGCGATCTGCTGTCCTGGGTCCTTCCCGCCCTAATCTTCGGCGCGATCTGGTTTTTTGTGATCCGGCGCGTCGGGCAGGCGAAGGGCGGTTTCATGACGGTGGGGCAGTCCAAGGCCAAGATCTACGCGGAAAAGGATACGAAGGTCACCTTTGCGGATGTGGCCGGGGTGGACGAAGCGAAGGAAGAGCTCCGCGAGGTGATCGAATTCCTGAAGACCCCGGAGAAGTTCACCAAGCTGGGTGGAAAAATTCCGAAGGGAATTCTGCTGGTCGGTCCTCCGGGAACCGGCAAGACGTTGTTGGCCCGTGCCGTGGCGGGCGAGGCCGGGGTCACGTTCTTCAGCATCAGCGGATCGGAGTTCGTCGAAATGTTCGTGGGAGTCGGCGCGGCCCGGGTGCGCGATCTGTTTGAGCAGGCGAAGCTCAGGGCCCCCTGCATCATCTTCATCGACGAGCTCGATGCGCTCGGAAAAGCGCGGGGCATGGGTCCTATGGCGCATGAGGAGCGGGAGCAAACGCTCAATCAATTGCTGGTCGAGATGGACGGGTTCGACCCGCGTATCGGTGTCATTCTCATGGCGGCGACCAATCGTCCCGAGATTCTTGATCCTGCGCTGTTGCGGGCCGGCCGGTTCGACCGCCATGTCCTGGTGGATCGTCCGGATAAGATCGGCCGCCTCGCCATTCTCCGCGTGCACGCCAAACAGGTGACGCTTGGGCCGGACGTCGATCTCGAAAACATCGCGGCCATGACCCCCGGATTCTCCGGCGCCGATCTGGCGAACGTCATCAACGAGGCGGCGTTGCTTGCCGTCCGCCGCGGCAAAGACCAGGTCGGCATTTCCGAATTACAGGAGGCGGTCGAACGGGTCATCGCCGGATTGGAAAAAAAGAATCGCGTGCTGAATAAGATGGAGAAAGAGCGGGTCGCCTATCATGAAACGGGCCATGCGATCGTCGCGCTGTCCTTGCCGGGAACCGACACGGTGCAGAAAATTTCGATCATTCCGCGGGGCATCGCCGCTCTGGGCTATACGCTCCAGCTGCCGACCGAAGATCGTTTTCTCATGACCAAAACCGAACTGGAGCACAAGATCGCCGTGCTGCTGGGCGGCCGGATCGCGGAGGAGTTGATCTTCGGCGAGGCGTCGACCGGGGCGCAGAATGATCTGGTCAAGGTGACGGACATTGCGAAGAGCATGGTGAAGGCCTACGGGATGAGCGAAAAACTGGGGACCATCACGTTTGAACGCGAACGACAACCGCAGTTCCTGCCCATTCAAGGCGCGCAGGAAGGCGGAGATTACTCTGAAGATACGGCCCGCGAGATCGATTGCGAAATCCGACGGATCATCGATGAGCAGTACGCATTTGTGAAACGGCTCCTGGCCGAGAGGCATAGTGCCCTTGTCCGTGGGGCCACCTTGTTACTTGAGAAAGAGGTCATGAGTGGAGCGGAACTCAAGGACATCCTGGCGGCCCCCTAGCCGGTTTGCCGTATCGTTTTGGGCATGCATGGCGGGGTTCTCCCTGCCGACCGTCGCAGGGGCGGAGCCGGTTCCGGTGGCGGTGAATACGGAACGGGCTGACGTCGATTGTAGATTCATCAATCCGGGCTCATTGAATCGTTCTGAGAATCACTCTGAAGAGGAAAAGCCCGCGTGGGAAAATATCTTTTTGCCGGACGGGGATGTGTTTCGTCCCTTGAGCGCCGATCCGAAACAACCGCAGACCTTTGCGACGATGCAGTGGACCAGAGCCCTGGAATCGAAGACCTCGAGCACCGTCGGCTCGGTCGCGTTGGGAGAAACCTACGGCCTCTGGAGCCGTCGCAAAGAAGGATCATGCGATGGAATGCAGGCCGGCCTGCAGATGGGCATCTTCTCCCAGTTCGATATGTTCGAGCCATCGACCGAGCTTATCAATACGGATTTTATCATCGGGATACCGTTTTCATGGCGGAGTGAATTCTTCTCCGCGCGGGTGCGCCTCTACCATCAGAGCAGCCATCTGGGAGACCAGTTCCTCCTGGCCAGACCGGGATTCAACCGGGTGGAAATAAGCTTTGAGGAAATCGACGGCCTTGTCTCGTATGACGTACCGGCCGGCTGGGGCCGGGTCTATGCGGGAGGCGGGTATCTTATCCGCCGGGAACCGACCACACTTGACCGGCTCAAGGCGCAGTGGGGTGTCGAGCTGCGCGGACCTGAGCTCCGTTCGCCCCTCTTAGGAGGCACGCTTAAAGGCGGGTTGATCATCACCCCGGTCTTCGCGGCTGATTTTAAGGCATTCGAAGAGCTCGGGTGGGTCATCAATTCAAGTCTTAATACGGGGCTTGAATGGTTCCGGCCTGGCACCACCAGGCGCCTGCGAGTGCTCCTCAACTATTATTGGGGCTACAATCCGTACGGCCAGTTTTTCTCCCAACGGATTCAGAGCGTCGGGCTCGGCCTGTACTTGTTCTTTTAGTAGGATGCGGAAAAAGTCCGCCAGCGTCGTTCTCGCATCGCTCAGAGGCTCAACGTACGGCGCTGAGTACGCTTCGCCTCTTCGTTCGCTAAGGCCTTGCTGGACGGCCTTTTTGCGCATCCTGCGGGGCATTCCGACGCCGACACGGCGCGTGAGTTGGCCGCGGTGTATTGTGCAACAATCGAGTTTTTCCGCAGCCTGTTAGGGCATGGCAACCGGCACATGACACGCATTGAGCAGAAGGGAAGCGAGGGAGCCGATCTCAAGATCGGTGAAGACCAGACATTCCTCTGCGAGGGAGCCTGGATTTTGTCCCACGTGCCTGAGGTCGAACGGATCGTGGACGAGGCGGTCTGGCCTGCCGGGCGACAACTCATCTGCGACGGCACCGGCATTACGGTGATGGATACTGCGGGGGCTGTGCTCCTGCGGAGGACCGTGAGCCGGCTGGAACAACAGGGGCGGCGCGTACTGATTCGGGGCCTCCGTGCGGAAGCCCAGGAGATCTTCGACATGGTCACGTCAAGCTGGCCCGGTGCCACACCGGCGGCTCTCACGAGACCGAGCTTTGCGGCCCGCTTCTCTCAGGTGATCGAGGGGCTGATTCGGCACATCCTCCAGGCCCTCGCCTTTCTGGGTGAAAGCACAGTCGCGCTGGCCCGGTTCCTGAAGGCTCCAGCACGGATCCGGTGGAGGGCGCTACTCCGCAGTTTGGAGTTGGACGGCTTCGATGCCTTGCCGATCACGGGTTTGCTGATGTTTCTGATCGGAGTCGTGATCGCCTATCAAGGGGCGGAACAGCTGCGGAAGTTCGGTACGAACATTTTTATCGTCGATCTGGTCGGAATCTCGTTGCTGCGGGAGATCGCCCCGCTGCTCGTCGCCATCGTGATTGCGGGACGCTCGGGCTCGGCCTATGCCGCCGAGATCGGGACCATGAAGGTGACGGAGGAGCTGGATGCAGTTCGTACCCTCGGCATCTCGCCGATAAATCTGCTCGTTCTCCCAAGGATGCTGGCGCTGGTAATCGCCTTGCCGTTGCTCACCGTCTACGCGGATGTGTTGGGGGTCTTTGGCGGCATGCTGATCGCGTCGGGTCAGCTTAATGTCAGCTTCGCGGAGTTTGTCGATCGGTTCGAGGAAGCGGTCGCCTTGCGGCATTTTCTGATAGGAATCGGCAAGGCGCCGTTCTTTGCCATAATCATTGCGCTGGTCGGGTGCTATCAAGGGTTTCAGATTCGAGGGGGCGTGGAAGATGTCGGCCGGCATACGACGATCAGCGTCGTGCAGAGTATTTTCCTGGTCATCGTGTTTGATGCGATCTGTTCGATTCTCCTGAACTGGTGGGCCCTATAGCGGGACAGAATCAGCTCAATCAGATAGGGCACTATCCCGGGCGGTTCCTGTAACTGACCAGCAGTCCCGGTCCTTGTATGAAGGGATTTGCGATGCCGTCGGCAGTACGGATGAAGGCACCGGTGATCGACGTCAGCCATGTCTCGACGAGATTCGGTGCAGCGGTGGTGCACGAAGATGTCAGTCTTACGGTGCAGCAGGGCGAGGTCTTTGCCATTGCCGGGGGAAACGGGTGCGGGAAGTCGACGCTGTTGCGGGAGATCATCGGTCTGCTCAGGCCTTCGGCCGGAAGTATTGCTCTCTTCGGAGTCGATAGCCGTGAACTTGAAGTCTCTGACGGCACACCCATTCATCGCCGCTTCGGGGTCATGTTTCAGCACGGCGCGCTGTTCAGCTCAATGACCTTGGCGGAGAATGTGGCCGTTCCGCTGCGTGAACATGCCGCGGTCAGCCCGCAGCTGATTCGCGACATTGTGGCCGTGAAAATCGGAATGGTTGGGCTGCCGCCGGCCAGCGCGACGAAATATCCCAGCGAACTCAGCGGTGGCATGCGGCGCCGGGCGGCACTGGCCCGGGCGATCGTGATGGACCCGGAGCTCCTGTTCCTCGACGAACCGACGGCCGGCCTGGATCCGATTATTGCTGCGGGATTCGATGATCTCGTGCTCTCATTGAAAAAGCTCCTGGGGTTGACGGTGGTCATGGTGACGCACGATCTGGACTCCCTCTGGCGGATTGCGGATCGCGTCGCGGTCCTGGGCAATGGCAAAGTGTTGGGGATCGGAACAATGCAGGAGTTGGCGCAGTCCCGCGATCCTGTGATCCATGAATACTTTCACGGCCCGCGCGGGCGCTCGGCGAGCGAGCAGGCGGCATGGAATCTGGAACAAAATGACACCTAAGGGGTGAGGGATGCGACGTCAGGCAAGTGCGAACCGCTGAGTGATGAGAGTTTGATTTTCGATGCGGAAAGCGGGCCGGATGATAGCATGGGACGTGAGGGTGCCCATTGAAGTGTGATCCATCACCACCGTCGGCTGACTGACCATGGAACCAAAGGTCAACTATCTGGTTGTCGGATCGTTTGTCGCTATTCTTGGCGCGGCGATGCTTGCCGGCATTCTGTGGCTCGGCAAATCCGACTACCGGGGCGTCTACGAACGGTATGAGGCCTACATGCGGGAGTCCGTCGCAGGATTGAGCGTGGATTCTACGGTCAAGTATCGTGGTGTCGATGTGGGGCGCGTGAAGGAGATTGCGCTGAATCCCGACAACCCCGAAGAGGTGCGGCTGACCTTAGACATCGCCCGCGGGACGCCGATCAAGACCGACACCATCGCAGTTCTGCAGACGCAAGGGCTCACCGGCCTTGCCACGATCAACCTGACCGGGGGAAGCCGCGATGCTCCGCCGTTAGAAGCCTTGGAGGGACAAGCGTATCCGGTCATTAAGACAGGGCCCTCGTTGTTCTACCGGTTGGACGAAGCGATCTCGCGCCTCCTTTCTGAAAGAGGTTTAGCCAAGCTCCTGGCTGATATGGACACGGTGGCGATGGGGGCGGCGGAGGTTCTGGACGAGGAAAACCGTACGGCCTTGAAACGAACGATCAAGGATCTCTCAGAAGTGGCACAGACCGTTGCTGCCCATAAGGCAGAGATGGAGCGGGGCCTGAACGGTGCGGCCCAGAGCGCGGACAATCTCGTCAAGGTGACCGCCGCGCTCAATGAGCAGGTGCCGGTATTGCTCACGAGGATCAATAAGAGCGCCGCCGCTCTGCACAGCTTGACGGAAGAACTGTCGCAGACCAGCAAGGCCGTCGGGGCGGTCGTGAAAGAAACCAGGCCGGAGCTTGAGCGGTTTTCACGACAGACCTTACCGGAGACCGGCCTGTTGATCACGGAACTTCGACAGCTGGCAACTACGTTGACTCGCGTGGCTCGGGACCTTGAACGTGAACCTAATTCACTGGTGTTCGGGCGAACGCCGCCGCCGCGCGGGCCTGGTGAATAGGAAGGGGAAGGCAATGCAGCGGTGCATGGTACAGGCGACCGTGGTGTTATGGCTGGTGACAGCGACCGGTTGTCTTTCGCCGCGGACGGACTCCCCGCCGGTGCATACCTATCAATTGAGCCTCGATGCCGGAGAAGCCGAGGTTCGCCCTGCCCCCGTCAACGCCCCGGTCCTTCTGGTCGGCCTGCCGCAGGCCGACCCGGGGTTTGAGACGCCGAGGATGGTGTATCTCAAACGTCAGTATGAGCTCGAGTACTACGCCGTGAATCAATGGGCGGACACGCCGGCACGCATGTTCGCGCCGTTGCTCGTTCAGGTATTGAGCCGCACGGGTGCCTGGCGGGCTGTCATTCCCCTGCCGGGTTCGATCCGCGGAGACTTTCGTCTCGATTCGAACGGATTCAGCCTGCAGCAGGAATTTCTGGAACAGCCCGCCCGCGTCCGGGTGACGGTCCGCACCCAGCTGGTTGACCTGAAGGAGTCCAGAATCGTAGGGACGCGGGCCTTTGAAGCGGTTGAGACTGCGCCGAGCGACGATGCGTATGGCGGCGTCCTGGCCGCGAACCGGGCGATCGCCGCGCTGCTCGATCAGATCGCCTCATGGCTCCAGGAATGTGCGCGGCGCGCTTCCGAATGCAGCCGCTGAGCGGATGCCTCTGCGGTCAAAAGAAAGGGATCAGGATGATCACTCGTCTCGCGGCGGTCTGTGCGTTGGTGGCGATTTCCTGGCTGTCGGCTGCGACACCGGGATTCACCGCGGACGAACGAAATCTGGCGCGAGGCAAGAAGCTCTACGAGAAGTATTGTCTGGCCTGTCACGGTCGGCAGGGGAGAGGGGATGGACCCACGCAACTTGACCCGCCGGTGGCGGATCTGACGTCGAGCGACGTGCTCCTGAAGCCGGATTCCCGGCTGCTGAAGAGCATTCATGAGGGACGGCCGAACACGGCGATGGACGCCTGGAAATCAGCCATGTCGGAAGAAGCCATCCGTGACGTGCTGGCCTATATCCTGACCTTCCCTCGATAACAGGGGTCGATGACACTCGATGAAGGCATCCTGGAAAACCGGGCTTAGTTTCGGACTCACCTCGGGTGTCATCACGACGCTCGGCCTGATGGTAGGACTGCACTCCGGAACCCATTCCCGCACGATCGTGATCGGCGGGATTCTCACCATTGCGATTGCCGATGCGATGTCCGATGCCCTTGGCATCCACGTGTCCGAAGAGTCGAAGAACAGCGGCCCCACCAAGCAGATCTGGGAGGCCACCATCGCGACGTTTCTGGCGAAGTTCATCATCGCGCTGACGTTCGTCATTCCGGTCTTGTTCCGTCCGCTCGATCAGGCGATTACGATCAGCGCGATCTGGGGTTTGCTGCTGCTGGCGGGTCTGAGCTTCTATGTCGCGCAGGCGCAGCAAATCGCTCCCTGGAAGGTCATCGGCGAACACCTGCTGATCGGTCTGTGCGTGATTTTCATCACGCACTATCTCGGAGATTGGGTCCGCGTTCGTTTTGTCTGAAGCGGGACATGAGATGACCACCTCGCCGCTCGTTGCCTATTTCTCGATGGAGATCGGTCTGGATCCCCTCATGCCCACCTATTCCGGCGGCCTCGGGGTTATTGCCGGCGATACCGTACGATCGGCTGCCGACCTCGACGTGCCGCTGGTTGCGGTGACCCTCATCCACCGGCGCGGACATTTTTACCAGCGACTGGACGCTGAGGGCCGGCAGACGGAAGAGCCGGCCGTCTGGCCGGTCAACGACTTCCTTGAGGCCCTCGAGCCACGAGTATCCGTCGAAGTGGAAGGCCGCACCGTTTATGTGCGGGCATGGAGGTATATCGTGCGAGGGGTGACCGGCGCGGCGGTGCCGGTGTACCTGCTTGACACGGATCTGGCGGAGAATTCCCCCTGGGACCGCACGATCACTGATGTTCTGTACGGCGGTGATGCGCACTACCGGCTCTGCCAGGAAACGGTGCTCGGATACGGGGGGCTTCGTATGTTGCGGGCGCTCGGCTGCGTCGACATCCACCGGTTCCATCTCAATGAAGGGCACGCGGCGCTTCTGGTGCTGGCTCTGTTGGAGGAAAAGCTTCCCGCCCCGGCGAAGCCGGGCGAACTGCCGGCGGACGTGATCGAATCGGTTCGGGAGCGATGTGTGTTCACCACCCATACGCCGGTTCCGGCCGGCCACGATCAGTTCCCGGCGGACCTTGCGCAACGCGTGCTCGGTCCACGGCGCTGCGGGTGGCTTGAGGCTTGCGGGCAGAACAATACGCTGAACATGACGAAGCTGGCCCTGCGAGGAGCCCGGTTCATCAACGGCGTGGCGATGAAGCACGGCGAGGTGTCGCACTCGCTTTACCCCGAATATCCGATTCATTCCATTACCAACGGAGTGCACGCGGTGACCTGGACAGCCCCTTCGTTTCAGGCGCTCTATGACCGGCTGCTGCCGGACTGGCGCAGGGACCAACTGTCGCTGCGCTATGCGGTCGGCATCGCGAATGAAGAACTCTGGACGGCGCACATGGAAGCCAAGCGGATGCTCGCGGATTTTGTGAATCGGGAAGCGAACGCAGGTTTTGATCGCGATGTGTTGACCATCGGGTTTGCGCGGCGTGCGACCGGCTACAAGAGAGCGACGCTCATCTTTTCCGACGTCGAACGGCTCAAGAGAATCGCCGGGCAGACAGGAGGCATCCAGATTGTATTTGCCGGCAAGGCGCACCCGAACGATCAGGAGGGGAAAGAGACGATCCGGCGGATCCACGAGATCCGTGACCGCCTGAAGGGGGCGATCCCCGTGGCTTATTTGAGCAATTATGATATGACGCTGGCCCGGCTCCTTTGCAGCGGGGTGGACGTCTGGCTGAATACACCGTTGCCGCCGATGGAGGCATCCGGCACGAGCGGGATGAAGGCCGCCATGAATGGTGTGCCGAGCCTGAGTATCCTGGATGGCTGGTGGATCGAGGGCCACCTGGAAGACGTGACGGGATGGTCGATCGGGGACAGGATCGAGACCTGCCTCGAACCGAGTCACGGGATGGACCAGTGTCACGCCGACGCCCTCTATGGCAAGCTGGAGCAGAAAGTCTTGCCGATGTTCTACGGCGATCGGGCGAGGTACATCGACGTCATGCGGCGGACCATCGCCTTGAACGGCGCCTTTTTCAACACCCAACGTATGATGTGGCAATACCTCCGCAATGCCTATCGCCTGGCCGGACAGTCCATGAACGGAGGGTAA
>DATIGF010000104.1:0-9021 GCA_035454865.1 Nitrospiraceae bacterium
CCGCGCCGGCGACGGCCTGGCTCTCGCGAAAACCATTGCGAATGTGTTTGACGACCTTGAGACACGAATCGATCGAGAATTTGAAGACGCTGACCTCTCACGAGCCGACAAACAAAAGAAAACAATCTGGCAACTCGTCGCCACCCAGGCGGGGACCGTCCTCTTGGGCGTACTGATCATGGAGCTGCTTCTCAGCGCATTTGCGATACCCCAACGCTTGGGAACCTAACGGGGTGCCTGATCCATTGCCTTCGCGCGCGGATTGATGAAGAGGACGTCAGTGCCTCATTTCAGATACGACGGTGTCGCGCAAATCCTTAAGGGAGCTTGAGCATGAGCCAATTCCGGACAGATGACCAGCCCGCTTCAATGATCAGGCCAACCTCCATCCATCGTAATAGGCCCTCGTTACAATCGTCCTGCTCTGAAATGACGCCGGATGAGGCGCGAGCCTACTACAATTTCCTTCTGACTCTCTGCATTCGCAAAGCCGAGTCCTTCGGCCCCCTGGCCTTCACGTTTATGAAGGATCCTCGCTTTTCGACTCTCGGTCTCACGCCAGAAGAGGAGTTCAATCTCTTCATGGCGGTCACCGAGGCCTTTGCAGATGAACCGAAGCGATACAGCCATAAGCTGGAATGCCTCCAGAAAGCCGCCGACATCTTGCCGATGACCCGCTTCTTTGATCCCGGCTTGGCAAGACAGATCCACCAGGATATTCAGCGTGTCCGTGCCGAACTGGAGTTGTACTCAGCGGCCATGAGACCTGAACGTCTCGGTTCACGACCGACAGAGGCCGTTCGGCAGCAAATCATCATCGAGTCTGATATGCCGGACTACTTCCTGTCGACCGCCCAACAGAAGGCCTCGTCCTACTATCAGGAGAAATATCGACTCACGAAAGAGGCGAAAGTCGCCCAACATTTCTCGAGCCCCCTCCGTCGCTTCGAACCGGAGGCATCCCCAATTCACAAAGAGTTCCCGGGTGCATGTGCCCCGTTCGTGGCGGCTCGCACCAGCGCCTGGCACATCATGTTACCGTTCGATCTGAAAATCAGCCGATCGCCTGACGACCCGTTGGAGGCCGGCCTGCGGATCTGGTACGCCAAGACCGGCTACTCGTTTCCCCTTCATTACGAGCTGGGGCGGCTGTGCAGCTACTACGACAATCAGGTTCTCGAGATCGAGATGAATGACCCTCACCTGCTGTTTGTTTCGGTGTCTCCCCTGAAGGAACATCACCTGGGAACGGTCGAGCGCGCAGTGGCACCGGATGTCCCCTTTGAGATAGGCCTGCCTCGTGCCTTCCTCGAGGGGACCAATGCGCTTGGCCCATATATCCAAGTCGGCTGCAATATCAAAGTCTGGTTCGACGCAACCGCCGTGAGTCTGCTCGTTCAGGGTGCGCCGGATCTCCACGAGTACGGATTGCAAGGTGGGGCGGGGTTGTTGACCAGAACGTACGCCTCGGAGAAAATGCCTGCCTACGCCGGCAGCGACAGGCAGCCCTGGCAGCGAGGGCTCAACTTCAATTTCATCAACATGCATCTCCAACTGCTGCCGGATGTGGCCACGGCCGTCGTTCCTGCCAATTCGCCGATTTTTTCGTCTTTCCTCTATCGGCGAAAGGCATCCAGCAATCAGACGAGGTCTCGCCGGCGCTTCACTCTCAGGTTACCGCACCACGAGCACCGAACAGCTCGCATGTTGGACGACTCTGGTCGAAACACTGCCGAGCAGGAACCGCCCGATGGCTCCCAACCCTTTTGCACCGGTGACGATCAGGTCGGCTTTTCGCTGCTGGGCGACGTTCAGGATTTGGTCAGCCGGTTTGCCCAATTTGGGTGCCTGCTCGACGATGTAACCGGCTCGTGCGAGATGATTGGCGCATTGCTCGACCATCGCCCGGCCCGCCTCCCGCAACTCCGGATATTTCAAGAACGGCATGGAATGGACGATCGTAACCGTGACGGGTTCCTGATCCGGCACATCCTGCCAGGGCCTCATGGACCGCACGAGAAACTGAACGGCCTTTTTCGACGGCGCGGAGCCGTCGATCGCAATCACCACTTGCCGGATAGGCCTCGGCTCTTCCTTGACGACCAACACGGAACAGGGCACGTGATGGATCGTATGGGTTGAAATGCTGCCCAGCATGAACCGGTCGAGCGCGTCCAGCCCTCGAGAACCGATGGCCACAAGCTGCACCCCTCGCTTGGCGTGCTTCACGATCGTGGCGGCGACGCCTCCACGCTCGGTGACGACTCGCCCGGTCAGGTGCAGCGTTTTGATCAATCCGGTCGCCTCCTGTTTTGTCTTCTTGGCATGCGCTTCCATGCGGGCGATTTCGGCTTTGATGTAGCGTTCGGTACCGACGATGACCGGCTGCACGACGAATGGCGCGCGAAGCGCACCCACGTCCACGACGTGCAGCACCTTGACGGTGGGGGCCTGCGCGAGGGGCAACTGTGCCACCCACTCCAGAGCCCACTTGCCGTATTTCGACCCATCGGTTGCGACGAGAACGTTCATAGTGTCTATCCTTTCTTATCCTTTGTATCTACTTGCGCACGGCGACCGGTTCGAACTGTTGACGGTCATCCTCTGCAACGGCATCTGTTCCTCTATACTTTTATACTTTGGCCCAGCGGCCTTCCAACTTCTTCATAATCTGGGGCATGGTTGTATACTCCATCTCCTCAAGAGGCAACCGGTGCGGTTCAAAGGGACCGTGCATGCGCAGGACGTCTGCCACCCTATTCGCGTCCCGCCGCGCTTCGTCGTAGGACGGATCGTCGAACATATCGCGCGGCCCGATGAGTCGGCCGTCGGCCAACTGAAACCCCAAACAGGCGACGCGCGGAGGACCGTCAAACCGTGTCGGCGTGGCCTGCTTGACCGAAACCGGCATCAACGGTCCGTAGTGTGAGCCACGCATCCAACCTTCGATGATCCAGGGATAGCGAAACGGCTCCAGCACTTCTCCCACGGCAGGGAAATTCTGCTGTGCCCGCACGACCATGACGGGATCATCCTTGCCGACATACTTCCCCGCAATGAGGGAGAGCCGTTCTGTCGAAGTGGCAGCGGCGATGGTACCGTCGGAACGGGAAAACACATGTTTGACGGTGAACTTCCCCGGTGAACCGATAAACATGAGCATATCGTAAAGATCTTCCGGACAATTAAACGTAATTTTTTTGTGCCCGTGGATGTCATGGACCTCGAAGCAGAATCCTTGATGCATGGTCGGGGCGATGACGAGGCCGGCTGTTGTGAAGGGATCGGCAAACATTTTGTACAGGGGAAGATTCCACGCCCCGGCCGAGGTCTTATCCGCCATAAATATCAAGACCGGTTCGGATTTCCGCTCAACAAATTCCATCTCAGCCACGCCGGGCCCCTGGCCTCTGACATTCCCGCTGAAGGCGTCGGCAAGCAAATCCTGCCCTGCTCCATACAGATGGAGTTCTTTGGCCACCCTGGTTCCGGCTTCGAAGGTTTCCCAGGCCAGACGATGGATCCCTTCATGGTCGACACCGTGACGATGCGTCATGATGAGCTGCAGGTCATCCCCGCAGGCCGATACGTAGTAGTCCAGGAGCAGGCCGCTGCGTTTTGCGATCTCCAGCTTCTTGCCCGCATCCTCGATCAAGGCCGGATGGATGGCCGAATGACCGACCCACCCGCCGATGTCCGCCTTAATCACACTTACCGTGATTTTTTTCGAATCCTGTTTGTTCGTTTCAGTAGCCATGTTGCGCCTCATATTAATGGAGAGGACAGCCGTTACCGAAGGCCTATTGAACGCCCCTCGCCTTCCCCGCGAAGATAGACAAACCAATAGACCAACGCCACCAGGACCGTCCCGCCGAGAATATTCCCGATCGTCACCAGCAGAAGATTGCTCACCGCGCCGGAGATCGAAAGGGGCGCGGCGCTCCCCGCGGCAAGCGCTATACCGATCGGCAGGAAAAACATGTTGGCAACGGAGTGCTCAAATCCGCAAGCCACAAACGCACTGATGGGGAAAAGAATAGCGAGGATCTTATCCGCAACACTCCGCGCCCCCATGCACAACCACAAGGCCAGACAGACCAGCACGTTGCAGAGGATCCCACGGGCCATCGCCGAAACGGGATCAAGGGCCACCTTGCTACGGGCGATCTGCACCATCGTTTCCCCTACGGCTCCATCTCCAAGCACAGGCACACCGGCCAGCAACACGAGGGCGACGGTGCCGAATGCACCGAGTAGGTTGCCGAGATACACCCACAGCCAATTCCTGATGACCTGCTGTGTCCGAACGCAACCGACGGCCCAAGCCATGGCGATGAGATTGTTCCCGGTGAACAGTTCCGCCCCGCCCACTACCACGAGAATCAGTCCCAAACTGAATGTCAGCCCTCCCGCGAGACGCAAGAGTCCGAATGGAACCGGAGGACCACCCTTTCCAGTCGTCACGGTCACCGTGTAGAACAGCGCGCCCAATGAGATAAACGCTCCTGCCAGGACAGCCAGGGCGATCATCGTCCACACCGGCGTGCCGACTTTCGCCAGCCCGACCTTACACACACGCTCAGCAATCTGAGCCGGCGCATAGGCATCAGTCGTCAACGTCATGGTGGGATTCGGTTGGTTCATTCGTTCGATAGCAATCAGCCGTCAGCCCTCAGCTATCAGCTTTGATGAATCGCTCCGGAGCCTTCAGTCGAGCTGACGGCTGAACGCTGATGGCTGATCGCATCCTTCACAAGATCAACTGGCGCCGTATGTGGCGAAGCTCCGCCTCATCTTCCGCATCGAGTTCTTCCCGTTCGACCGGCTCAACGCGTACGGCAGACACTTTGTACTCCGGGCACTTGGAGCTTTCGTCCGCGCTCGACGAAAGCAACGAGTTGACGGTCGAAGCCGGAAAGTGAAAGCTGGTGAAGAGATGTCCCGGCAGGACGCGCTCGCTTCGTACCGCGGGGAGAAGTGCCTCGCCGCGTGCACTCACCAGCCGGACGATCGCCCCATCCTCCAACTGCAGACGCTCCATATCCGTCCGGTGCATCTCGAGCACGTCCGTATCCACCACGTCCAAAATATCCGTTCGCCTGGTTTGGGCCCCGCAATTGTAATGCTGCAGGATGCGGCCGGTCGTCAGAACGAACGGATAGTCCTCGCTCGCCGCCTCGCCGGGCGGCAGATAATCCACTGCGATGAACCGCGCCTTGCCTTTCGGGAAGGTATCCTGGTGCATCAACGCCGTACCGGGATGAGAGGGGCTCGGGACCGGCCACTGCAAACCGCCAGGGTTCTCCAGCCGGTCGTATGACACGCCCGCAAACATCGGCGTCAGCTGTGCGATCTCGTCCATGATCTCGGACGGATGCTGATACGGCATGGGATAGCCCATCCGATTCGAGACCTCGCACACCACGCGCCAATCCGGGAGAATCCCGTTCGGGGGATCCACTGCCTTCCTGATCCGTTGAATGCGCCGTTCGAGATTCGTGAACGTGCCGTCTTTTTCCAGAAACGATGCGCCGGGCAGAACGAGATGGGCGAACCTCGTCGTTTCGCTCATGAACAGATCCTGGACGACGAGAAACTCCACCCGTTTCAAGGCCTCGTGGACTTTCTTCAAATTGGGGTCGGTCTGCGCGACATCGTAGCCGATGATCCATAGTCCTTTTAAGCGGCCGTCAAGCGCGGCATCCCACATGTCCGGCGTTTTCATGCCCCGCTTGGTCGGCAAGGGACGACCGGTAATCTCCTGGTGGAGCGCCGCAAGCTTCGGATCGTCCAGCGGTTGATAGCCGGCAAAATAGGTCGGCAGACAGCCGACGTCCGATGCGCCCTGGACGTTGTTCTGGCCTCGCAGCGGATTGATACCGCTCCCGGACTTGCCGATGTTTCCCGTCGCCAACGCCAGATTAACCAGGGCCATCACCCCGTGACTCCCCCAGCGGTGCTCGGTCACGCCTAAGCCATGGACACAGAGCGACGCTCCGCTCGACGCGTACCGGCGGGCCGCTTCTCGAATGAGGTGGGCCGGCACCCCCGTGATCTGTTCGGCCTTCTCCGGTGTGCAATCTGCGACCGTCTTGATCCATTCATCCAATCCTTCGGTGCGTTCAGCCGTGAACCGGTGATCGATGAGTCCTTCCTTGGCGATCACATATCCCATCCCGTTCAACAACGCGACATTGGTGCCCGGTTCGAGCTGCAAATGCAGATCGGCCAAACGTGCCAGTTCGGTCCGCCGCGGATCGATCACGATCATCGGCACGCCGCGCCGGTGCGCCTCCTTGATACGGGCGCCGACGACGGGGTGAGACTCCGAGGGATTAGCCCCGACCACCATGATCAGCTTCGCCAGATCCAGATCGTCGATCGAGTTGGTGGCGGCGGATGCGCCCAACGTCTCCATCATGCCGGTCACGGTCGCGCTGTGGCAGACACGGGCGCAGTTGTCGATGTGATTCGTCCCGATCACGCAGCGCATGAACTTGCCGAACAGATAATTTTCTTCGTTCGTGCCGCGGCTGGACGAGATCGTCGCCAGGGCATCCGGACCGTGTGTCGTCTTGATGCGGGAGAATTCGTGCGCGAGGCGATCCAGCGCTGCATCCCAGGATAGTTCCTTCCATCGACTCCCCTCCCGCAACAACGGCGTTCGCACGCGATCTTCAGCCGCGGTGTAGGTCCATCCGAACCGGCCCTTCATGCAGGCATGGCCCCGGTTCGAGGGCCCGTCGTCTGCCGGGATCATCTGCACGACCTTGCCATCCTGCATGCCTGCATCGAACGCGCAACCGACTCCGCAATAGGCGCACGTGGTTCGCACAAATTCTGTCGGGGGTCCCTGCTCGAGCACTGTCTTTTCCGTCAACGCGCCGGTCGGGCATTCCTTCACACAGGCCCCGCAGGACACGCAATTCGATGTCGCAAATCCTTCTGACAACCCGCTCATTGACGCCGCGCCGGCAACCGGAATTGTCCAGAACCCGCGGCCCAGCATCGTCAAGGCATTCGTGCCTTGAATTTCCTGGCACGCCCGCACACAGCGGGCACAGGATACACAGATATCGTTTCGGAACGAAAAGAACGGATTCGACGTGTCTTCATAAGCCATCCGCCGCTCGCTCTGCCTGTAGCGGATATCGTGTAAGTCCAGTGACCGGGCCAGCTCGGTCAAGACCGGCGCCTGCTGTCCCTGTTCCGGCTGCTCCGAGAGATACAGCTCAACAATATTCTTTCTGTGACGATCCAAACTCGGACCGGCCGTGGTGACCAGCATGCCGTCCTGCACCGGTGTCGTGCAGGAGGCCGGCGTACCTGAACGCCCTTCGATCACGCACAGGCAGAGCCGACAGGAACCGAACGGAGCCAAATGGTCCGAGGCACAGAGGCTGGGAATCGAGATTCCCGCTCTCCGCGCCGCCTGATAAATGGTGTCGCCCGGTTCAGTTTGGATTGTTCGGCCGTTAATGGTAATCAGCATGGCTTGTCGCTTTCAGCAGTCAGCTCTCGGCAATCAGCTTATTGCTGACTGCTGAAGGCTGATAGCTTCCTCTTAAACTCGTCTCCGAAATGCTCGATCGCCGTCATCACCGGATAGGGGGCGCGGCCGCCCAGCGCACAGAGACTGGCCGTCTTCATGGTTTCACCCAAATCGGCGAGCAGCGTCAGGTCATTCGGCTTCCCACGACCAATTTGCACCAGCTCGAGAATCTCTCGCGCACGGAGGGAACCGATCCGGCAGGGCGTACATTTGCCGCACGATTCATCGGCGACAAACGCCATGAAATGACGCGCCAGCTCGACCATGTCGGTGTCCTGATCGAAGACCACTATGCCTCCGTGGCCCAGGATGGCGCCGGCATCGGTAAACGCGTCGTAACAAATCGGAATGTCGAGTTTGGACTCCGGGAAGAGACTGCCCAACGGCCCTCCCACCTGCACGGCTTTGAATCGCGCTCCATCGACCATGCCGCCGCCGAATTCCTCGAGCACCTGGCGCAACGTCATGCCGAACGGAATTTCGACGAGTCCCGGCTGCTTGATTCGCCCGCCGATTTGCAGCGCGATCGTCCCGCGCGACCATTCGGTCCCGAGCGACGCATGCCAGGCTCCGCCGCGCGCAAGTATGTTGGGCAGCGTCGCAAAGGTGAGCACGTTGCTGACGATCGTCGGTTGGTGAAAAAGCCCTGCGACGGCGGGATACGGCGGCTTTGCGCGGACAACGCCCCGGCGGCCTTCCAACGATTCCAGCAGCGCCGTTTCTTCTCCGCAGACATAAGACCCGGCACCCATTATGATCTCGATCGAAAACGTCCGGTCATTGAGCTCGAGCAGCTCGGCCTCATCCGCCTTCTGAATCGCCTGCCGTATCGTCCGGGCTGCAGCAGGATATTCCTGGCGGCAATAGATAAATCCCTGAGTCGCGCCGATCGCATGGGCACAGATCAACATCCCTTCGATCAGACGAAACGGATCGCCCTCCATCATCATCCGGTCGCAATAGGTGCCGGCATCGCCTTCATCCGCATTCACCACCACATACTTCACGGGCGCCGCTGCATGGAGCGCCGCTTGCCATTTGCTCCATACGGGAAACGCCGCTCCCCCGCGGCCTCGGAGCCGTGACACTTTGAGTTCCTGGATGATGGCCTCGGGTTCCATAGCCAGCGCCGCCTCCAGGCCCTTGAATCCTCCGCGTACCTGATATTCATCCAAGGCAAGCGGCTCCGTCACGCCGAAGTTCGAGAAGGTGTATCGCGCCTGTTTTGCCAGATACGGTATGGATTCGACCGGCGTCCCGCCCGTTCCCGCCACGATCTTCTCATAATCGCCGGGCACCACATTGCACCAGGCGGCCCGGCCATCCGGCCGATCCCGTTCGATGATCGGTTCGAGGTAGAAGGCGCCGCGCGAGGACGTTCGCACCAGTTGGATATTGCTTCGTGTCTCCAGTCCCTCAGCCACCCGATCGGCGCCCGCGGCACGCGATGAGGTGTCGTTAGAGAGGTA
>DATIGF010000105.1:0-27099 GCA_035454865.1 Nitrospiraceae bacterium
GACGGCTTCTTTTGTCGCTCCGCTCGTCAGTGAGCGCCGGTTGCTTCAATTTCAGCTGGTCGTGACAGATTTGAGCGGTCCTGATACGGTCAAAGGGGCGGACAGCCGGCCGGCGATGGTTGAGGTGTGGGTTGAACCTTAGGCGATTAGGGGCAGGAAGCTGCCGGAAATGGCCGGAAAATGTGGCGGTTGCAAGAGCCTATTCGTTCATGCTAGATGGAGGCCGCAACGCCACGGGTGACGTGACGTAGACGGCATAGGAGGAACGGGAATGGCGAAGAAAAAGAAGAAAGCCTCAATAAAAAAGTCGTCGGGGAAGAAGAGAACCCCCAAGTCGTCGAAGAAGAGAGCGGCGAAGAAAACGGTCAAGAAGCGCGCAGCCCTGAAGCGGTCCAAGGCGGCTCCTAAGAAGAAAGTTGCCAGGAAGGCGGTTAAAGAGTCCGCGAAGAAAGCCGCCCCCAAGAAGTCCGCTCCCAAGGCTACCCTCGCTGCTCCGGTCAAGAAGATGGTCTCTCAGGAGGAACCGGCGCCCCGCAAGCCTGTCGTCGCCAAGGCGGCCGTTCCCGTCGAGCCCAAAGATATTGATCTTGAGGAAGAGATGGTCGAAGAGGAATTGGAAATGGAAGGAGAGGTTGAGGAAGACGTGCAGGAAGAGTTGGACCTCGATGCTGATGACGACAGCGACGACCTTATTGAAAAGTCGGAAGATCTGCTGGACGACCACGACGACTATCGTAACAGCTGACGTGCCGGCGCCCGTCCGGTTGTTCCATGCCGGACAGAGCACGATGACCGGTACTGTTCGCTGACAGATACCTGGCGGTGCTCTCCGGTTTGCCCTCCACGAATCATCGGTCAATTCTCACCACGTCAATGAGCCATTTTCTCTTTACCGCCGGAACATTGCGCGAGCGCAGTTCTCCCGAGAGCGCTGAATTACAACTGGGGCACGGACTCTGGGGCTGTTGCACCGCACTGATCCAGCAGAACCTGTCACAGTATCTCACTCCGGATTCGCGCGGTCTGGTCTATGTCTTGAAAGCCGGGATTTGCGCGGAGTTTCGCATCCTCTCGGCCGTCATTCCGCTTCAACAGATGGACGAGTTTCTTCGCGACGATCTGAGGACGGAAGCCCGATACGGATTCATTCGAGTGGCCGTGACCAGGCGGTGGGCTTCGTCGCCTCAAGAGAGTCATGCGCTCATACAGGAAATATTACAGATTCCGGAACAGGCCGAGTTGACGCGCCGGCTGAGTCTGGGGATGCACCGGTTGAGCGAGAGTGAGTATCAGGCCATTGTTGAGCGGCTGGGGCCCGGCATTCCGACGAACTAAATGTGCCGTCCGGTCATCAGCTCGTACGCCTCATCGATAGTGTCAACTTCTTTCAGGATCAGGTTCAGCTCCATTGCAAGCTGGTTCAGGTTCCAGTCAGGGCTGTAGATCTGACCGCCTGGAATGAGAATTGTGCGGTAGCCTTCCCGCGCCGCGGCCCGCATCTTGTCCGGAATGCCGCCTACCGGACCGATATGCCCGCCGCGTTCGAATGTTCCTGTAAGCGCAATCTGAGGTTTGAGCCGGTCGCCCTTGAACATCGCAATGAATCCGACGGCCATTGCCGCCCCGGCGCTCGGGCCATCACTGATCGTTGATGCGTAGGCGATGCCGCGGACGGA
The DNA here is from genome assembly GCA_035454865.1 of Nitrospiraceae bacterium. GTDB lineage: Bacteria > Nitrospirota > Nitrospiria > Nitrospirales > Nitrospiraceae > Nitrospira_D. The sequence continues at coordinate 1,677 of DATIGF010000105.1, forward strand.
CACGGTGCCGCTGTGGCGAATGTCCGGGGTCCGTTTGACCGCATAGGCGAAAGCCTGGGCCATCGCGCCCAACTTCGATTCCCCCAGGTTGACGCCTCCAATCATTGCTCGAAGCTCGACGAGTTCCGGAGTCGGTTTCTGGTCCCACCAGATCATCAGCATTTCGAACACGCCTTTGTCATTGGCGCGAATGGCCGCAAGTACCGGCAGCTCGACGACATACTCACCGGAAGCCAACGGGGGGGCGACACAGAGGGCAGAGACCAGGAGAAGGATAAGAGCGGCTCTCAGTCGAATCATAGGAGCTCTGCGGAGATGTTCTTCCATCGTCTGAGACCAGCCATTCTGTTCTTCGAGAGAGTGTAGCAGAGCATGCTGTTCGGTAAAGGCGAAGGCCGATTCTCGCCTTGCCTTGCCCCCGGGCATCTCGTATAACGGCGCCCATGGTGAGGGACTTGATGAGATCTGCGGCAGGCTGCTTGCTGGTTCCGTTGGTTGGTTTGATCGTTGCCCTTTCCATCGATGAGGCGCGCGCGGCCTGTCTGGTCGAAGCCCCTGCTGCTGTAAAGGGCGGGCCGCTGGTCAGGCATTTGCCACCCGATTGCACGCCGGCGGAACGGGAGGCCAACGCAGTCGGCAGCGCGGCGATCATGGAGGCGATCGCAAAGGGGCGGTCGGTTGATCTTGTCGGCGTGGTCATTCGCGGCGACCTCATCTTTGACAAACTGATGGTTGAAACTACCCAAATGCCGAAAGGGCTCACGCCTGAACAACAGGCGGCATTGAAGCAACTCAATGTGGAGGAACTGCGGCTCGTCCGCGAGGCGGTGACGATTCGCGATTCGGTGGTGTCCGGTGCCGTGCGTCATCGGTCCGCCAAGGGCACGTTACAGTTCGACGGGCCGGTCGATTTCCGCGGGACCATCTTCAAAGGCGGAGTGGACCTCTCGCGCTCGGTGTTCCAGGGCGCGGTCGACCTCTCAGACGCCACGTTTGAGCAAGAGGCCTACTTTGTCCAGGGACAGTTCGCTCACGCGCTGGGCTGCAAGGAGACCAAGTTCGGGCCGCATACGAGATTTCATCGCTCCCTGTTTCGAGGTCCGGTCGATTGCACGGGCGCGCTCTTTGACGGCATGACGGAATTTCTTGAGGTGAGTTTTGAATTACCTGTCACTTTTGAGCGGGCGCGGTTCGGCCTGGGGACCGGGTTTTCTGGAAGCCGGTTCAAGCGGCGCGCCACTTTTGCCGAGGCCATTTTCAGCCGCGAAGCGTTTTTCGGGTTTTCGGTGTTTGAGGGCGAGGCTTCGTTCGCCGGCGCCCAGTTTCTGGGGAGCGCTGATTTCTCGGACGCGGAGTTTAAAAAGCCCGATGATCTCGCGAAAGTGCGATTCGATCAGAAGCCCCTCTTCACGCGAACGAAGCGGATCGCTCAGGATCAGTCCGCCGGTTTCCTGAAATCCCCCACAGGACAATACGCCCTGACGTTGTTCCTCCTCCTCGCAGCGGCCATGCTGGTAGCCTACGCCTTGAAGCTGAAATAGAGGAGATTAGCCTCGGCCCCCCACATATAGATTCGGGCTTGCCCGGCACCCCATAAGTTGGTATAACCAGCTTCGTGGATCCTCAGATCGAAGGTTTCGAACAGACAGAGCTCCCCTACCAGGTCCGTATCGAGAATTTCGAGGGACCGCTTGACCTCTTGCTCCATCTCATCAAGAAAAACGAGATCAATATCTACGATATTCCGATCGCCATGATCGCTCAACAGTACCTTGAGTACGTGGAGGCGATGAAGGAATTGAATCTGAACGTGGCGGGGGAGTTTCTGGTCATGGCGGCAACGTTATTGCAGATCAAGTCCAGGATGCTGTTGCCGGTCGACGAGACCGCCGAGGATGACGAAGACGGGCCGGATCCGCGGGAAGAACTCGTGCGGCGGCTGCTGGAATACAAGACGTACAAAGAAGCGGCCCGCCAGCTCGACGGCCAGGAAAAAATGTGGCGGGAGATTTTCAGCCGGGAACAGGCGCCGCCGGAGCCTGTCGAGAACGATGAGACGCTGCTGGAGAATGTTTCCCTGTTCGATCTCGTCGATGCCCTCAAGGGGATTCTTGATCGCAACCCGGGGAAGAAACTCATCGAGATTATTCCGGATAATCTCACCGTGCGGGAGCGGATGAACGTGATTCTGGAACTGCTGGAAGGCAAGGATTCCGTTTCGTTCGTGGATTTGTTCGAGGAATCCTGTCACCGGCTGGTGGTGATCGTGACATTCTTGGCGATGCTGGAACTCATTCGGTTGCGGGTCGCGCGGGTGTTTCAGGCGGAGACGTTTGGACCGATCCTCGTCTCCCGGACGTTCTCATTGGTGCCGGACCCCGCTGAACTGGATGACTCAGATTCGGAATGGAGGGGGACATGACTCCGACTACAGAAGAATTCTCTCAGGCGGCGGCCGGGAGCGTGCCGGCTGAAGGGATGGGGCAGGATGGTGTGCACGAAGGCGCCGGCGCAGCCGGCGAGGAGACCGGTCCTGGCTCGAATAGTGTGGCGCAAGAGATCGCGGAGCGTGAACTCAAGGCAATCCTGGAGTCAATGTTGTTCGTCTCGTCCGAGCCGCTCTCGGTGACGCGTCTGGTGGCGGTGCTCGGGGATGTCACAAAAGCGGAAGTTGAACGGGTGATGCGGCGGCTTGGCGACGATCTCGAACAGGAGGGGCGGGGGATCCGGCTCGCGGAAGTAGCCGGGGGGTATCGCCTGGTGACCAAGCAGGAATACGCGCCCTGGATCAAGCGGCTGGATAAAGCGAAATCCGCGGCGAAACTGTCCCGGTCGGCTCTCGAATCGCTGGCGATCATTGCCTATAAACAGCCGATCGTGCGGTCTGAGATTGAAGAGATTCGAGGGGTAGAGACCTCCGGCGTCGTGCGGACTTTGCTCGAACGGAAACTGGTACGCATCGTGGGCCGTAAGGAGGTTCCGGGCCGTCCGATCATGTACGGGACCACGAAGTTCTTTCTCGAGCATTTTGGTTTGAACGACCTGGCGCAACTCCCGCCGCTCCGCGAGTTCAAGGAACTCGGGGAGTCGGAGCAGTCGATGCTCCCGATGGAGCCGATGGAGGAGGCCGCATCAGCAACCGTCGCAGAACCGGTCGTAGAGGACATGGCGGAGTCGCTCGAAGTGGTTGGTGAGGATGCGCTTTCCGTCAATGGGGAGGAGTCTTCCGTCGAACTCAAGGCTGAGGAAGAGCTGAAGGTTGATGAGGAGTTTGATGGGGAGCCGGTTGAGCAAGGATAGTTTGGCCGGACATCAGTCTCTGGGCCGGTCGGATGACTCTCAAATCTGAAGTAGGACCCTGCTTCATCCTATCCTCAATTGGCCGTTCGGCCCGTTATTTCCCTTCCCTGTTCCTTCCCGCAAACGGGTTAGCAGTCATCCCGTTCACTGTCTCTGTCGAAGGGGGCATTTTCCCCCTCGACAGGCTCAGGGGCCCGAACCGGGTCGAGGGAAGGCCTCGGCTTCGGCGAGAATATGATTCGGCTGCTTCCCGGTGCTTACCCGCTCCTTGACTCTCTTTCCGCCGCTTTGTTAGACTCGCCAATCCAATTCTAAGTCATTGAAAGACGCAAGGTTCTTGGTTCTAACCCGTTCGAGCAACACGAGGCACCACCTATGATCAAAGCATGGCTTCTTGATGAAATGTTCCGGTTCGACCGGCTGCTACTCGCGGTCGATGGCACCCAGGGAGAATGGGGCGCCGGGGATTCGGTGGCCGAGGAAGAAGAACTCCCGCCGGCACCACAGAACGTTCAAGCAAAGCCGGGCAACGGGCGCGTCACGATTACATGGGATCCGGTTCCGGATGCCATGTACTACAACCTGTACTTTCAGACCACCAAAGGCGTGCAGATCAAGTTCTCCGAACTGACTCGCCCCATCGCCAGTGCGGAAGATTTCAAGAGCGTCATCGGGGTCAAGAAGGACAAAGCAACCTGCCTGGAAGGCGCCACGACGCCGTATGTCCATGACGACCTCGCAAACGGGACCTGCTACCACTACGTCGTCACGGTTGTCACGCCCAAGGGCGAGAGCCTTGAGTCGCAGGAAGTGATGGCCATTCCGTCTCCCTATCTCCTGGCCATGAGCATCGGCCAGGAAGGTGTCGACGAAGGAGAATTCAGCTCTCCCACCGGCATCGCGCTCGACAAGGACGGCAATATCTACGTCGCAGACACCGACAACCACTCGATCCAGAAGTTCGATAAAACCGGAAAGTTCCTGGCGCGCTGGGGAGGCGAGCCCAGCTCGCAGGAGGGGCTTTTCTATTACCCGCGCGGATTGGCCGTCGGACCGGATGATGTGATCTACGTGGCCGACAGCGGCAATAACCGCGTTCAGAAATTTGATCTTGAAGGCAATGTGCAGAAGGCCTGGGGGAAGTTCGGATTCGCCTGGCGCGGCGCCGACATGGGCAAGTTCGATGTGCCCTGGGGACTGACGACCGATCAAGAAGGCAATGTCTATGTGTCCGACACCAGCAACGCCCGCATTCAGAAGTTCCAGTCAGACGGCCAGCCGTTGTTGAAGTGGGGCCGGGACGGGAGCTTCGACGGCGCATTTTTCTTCCCGCGCGGCGTGGCGGTCGATTTCGTCGGCAATATCTACGTGGCCGATGAAAGCAACAATCGTATCCAGAAATTCGACGCCCGCGGAAGCTTCCTGACCAAGTGGGGACGCGAAGGCAGCGGGCCAGGCCAGTTCAAGTCGCCGTGGGGAATCGCCTGTGACGCCTTGGGCAATGTCTACGTCGTCGATAGCGGCAACCACCGGATCCAGAAGTTTGATGGCAACGGCACGTTCCTCTGTGCATTCGGCAATCGCGGCAAGACGGAAGGGCAGGTGAACTTCCCCTACGGCATCGCCGTGGACAAGGAAGGCTGCGTGTATGTCGTTGACAGCGGGAACAACCGCATCCTCAAGTACGTGCCGACCGAAGAGGAAATGAATCGCGGCAAGCAAGAGGCCGCACAGGCTGTAGAGCCGGGAGCCGTTCAGCCTCCGCGCAGCGTAGCGGTGAAGGCCGGCGATACGGAAGTCTTCCTGAGTTGGATGGAAGTCCCGGGCGCGGTCTCCTACAACCTCTATTTCAGCACGGCTCCGAATCTGACGCTCCAAGGGGCAACGAAGGTCGAAGGGGTGACGAATCCCTATACGCACACGGGCCTGACCAACGACACGCCCTATTTTTATGCAGTGACAGCTTCGTTCGAGGATGGAACCGAGAGCGGCCTGTCGGAAGAAGTCACCGCGATGCCGGTCCTCATCGACATCACCGCACCGCAGAATCCCTATGCGGTGATCAACCACGGCGCGTTCATGACGAATTCGCCTGAAGTGATGGTCACCATTTCGGCGAATGACGTGGATACCGGTGTCGGGGCTTACTTTGTGTCGGAAAGTCCGTTGACGCCGATGGCGGGTACGCCCGGGTGGGTGGACGTGACGCCGGCGGTGAAGTTCGGCGCGACGATTCCGTTCATTCTGTCGCCGGCGGACGGCCAGAAGACCATTTATGTCTGGTTCAAGGACGTCGGCAACAACGTGTCGACGCCCGCCAGTGCGACGATCCTCGTGAATACCTCCGGCTACCTCTGTGTGTCGAAATGGGGGAAGCCGGGCCGCGGGGCATCGCTCCTGCACGGCGGCGAGTTCATGGCGCCGATGTATGGCCTCTGCGTCGATCAGCAGGGATCGATGTTCGTGGTCGACAACGGCAACAATCGCATTCAGAAATTCGACAATGCCGGCAACTTCATCATTCTGTGGGGCAACTTCGGATCGGCCAACGCCAACTTCCACAACCCGACCGGCATTGCCTGCGACGGCAAGGGCGACGTGTGGGTGGTGGACACGAACAACCATCGTGTTCAGAAGTTCGATGGAAAGCTCGGCGGGTACTTACTCAAGTTCGGCTCGCGCGGCAACGGCGAAGGCCAGTTCAATGCGCCCTGGGGGATTGCAGTCGACCGGGTGCGCGGATTTGTGTACGTCGTCGACAGCGCGAATTTCCGCGTGCAGAAGTTCGATATGACGGGCGAGTTTATTATGGCGTGGGGAAGCTTCGGGAACGGGGACGGCCAGTTCTATTTCCCGCGCGGCATCGCGGTCGATCAAAACGACGGCTCGGTCTATGTGGTCGACATGGGCAACCACCGCATTCAGAAATTCGACACCAGCACCAACGTGCTGCCGCAGCTGTTGACGAAATGGGGCGGCAGTCCGGAGGCCGGTCATGCCAGCAGCCCGTTGGCCCAGGAAGCCGGGCAGTTGCGTTCGCCTTGGGGCATCACCGTCGACGGAGCAGGTGATGTCTATGTGACGGATACCGGCAATCATCGTGTCGAAAAATTCGATCGGGAAGGCAACTTCATCACGCAGTGGGGCGGATTCGGCAACGGCGACGGCCAATTTAATTTCCCGTACGGGATCGCCGTCGATGCGCGTGGCAGCGTCTTCGTCGTCGATAGCGGTAACACGCGGGTGCAGCAGTTCATGCCGGCTGAAGAGGGCAGCGAGCGGCTGCAGGAAGATGCCGAGGCCATGGCAGAGCTCGATAAAGCGCAGCAACGTTAGAGGTTGTCAGCAGCGCCGCAGGGCGGGGCGGGGGATAGGATGTTGGAGAAGGAACCCAGACTCGGATTGACGTACGACGATGTCGTGCTCGTTCCGTCCAAATCGCAGGTCTTGCCGAACGAGGTCGAGACCGGCACGTTCCTCTCGCGCAACATCCGGGTCAATATTCCGCTGGTCAGCGCGGCGATGGATACCGTGACCGAATCGCGTCTTGCGATCGCCATGGCCCGCGAAGGTGGTCTCGGGATCATCCACCGGGTCCTGTCACCGGCCGACCAGGCCGTGGAAGTGGATCGCGTGAAGAAATCCGAAAGCGGGATGATTCTCGATCCAATTACGATTGCGCCCGATCAAACGATCCGCGACGCGCACCAGCTGATGGCGAAGTATCGCATCTCCGGCATTCCGGTCACCAAGGGCGGCAAGCTGGTGGGGATTCTGACCAACCGTGACCTGAGATTCGAAAATCGAATGGATCTCAAAGTGTCCCAGGTGATGAGACGCGAAAAGTTAATCACCGCGCCGGAGGGCACCAGTCTCGAGAAGGCGAGAGAGATTCTTCATGAGCACCGCATCGAAAAACTGCCTGTGGTCAACAAACACTACGAACTCAAGGGCCTGATCACGATCAAGGATATCGAGAAGCGGATCAAGTATCCCAATGCCTGCAAGGACGAGCACGGCCGGCTGCGGGTCGGGGCTGCGGTGGGTGTCGGGCCCGAGACTGAGGAGCGCGTCCGTCTGCTGAAGAATGCGGGCGTGGATCTTGTGGTGGTCGATACCGCCCACGGCCATTCGCAAGCGGTATTGGATATGGTCAAAAGGATCAAGAAGCAGCATCCGGATCTGGAACTCGTCGCAGGAAACATTGCAACGGCTGAGGCGGCGAAAGACCTGCTGAAGATGGGCGTGGACGCAGTGAAAGTCGGGGTGGGGCCGGGATCGATCTGCACGACGCGGATTGTCTCCGGCGCCGGCATGCCGCAACTGACGGCTATTGCAGATTGTGCCAAGGCGCTGAACGGGAGCGGCGTGCCGATCATCGCAGATGGCGGGATCAAGTTCTCCGGTGATGTGACCAAGGCTCTGGCGGCAGGCGCCTCAGCGGTGATGCTCGGAGGGCTATTGGCGGGAACGGAAGAGTCGCCCGGTGAAACCGTGCTGTATCAAGCCCGAACGTATAAGGTCTACCGTGGGATGGGTTCGATCGGTGCGATGGAGCGAGGCGGCGGGGACCGTTACGGACAAGGAGGTCGCCCGGCACAGAAGCTGGTTCCTGAAGGCATTGAAGGACGGGTTCCCTACAAAGGTCCGATTGCCGCCGTCGTGTACCAGCTGGTGGGCGGGGTCAAATCCGGGATGGGGTACTGCGGGTGCAAAACGATTCCCGAGTTGCAGCAGAAGGCAAGATTCATCCGTCAAACGGTTGCGGGCCTCCGCGAAAGCCATGTGCACGACGTGATCATTACCAAAGAAGCGCCGAATTATCGGATGGATTGGGAATAGAACCAAGAGCGGATGGCGTATGGCTTATGGCCGATAGCAGAGACGCCGGTCGCGCATTTCCTTCTTAGCTTACCTATTTTCTTTCTACTGCCATCAGCTATCAGCTATAAGCTCTTTTCGAAGTATGGAACTCTGGCACAATAGAATTCTGGTCCTCGACTTCGGGTCGCAATATACCCAGTTGATCGCCCGGCGTATCCGCGAAGCGCAGGTCTACTCACAAATCCTGCCCTGCACTGTGCCGTTGGCCACGATTCTGGCGTATCGCCCGCAGGGCATTGTGCTCTCCGGCGGACCGTCCAGCGTCTACGAGAAGAAGGCGCCCAGCGTTCCCAAGGAACTCTTCGATCAAGGCATTCCCATTCTCGGCATCTGCTATGGCATGCAGCTGGTGACACAGCTCTCCGGCGGGGAGGTGGCCAAGTCCAAACACCGGGAGTATGGTCGAGCAGACCTCACGATCGACGACAAGAGCGATCTCTTCAAGGGCATCGGCAAAGACGGATCGACGGTCGTGTGGATGTCCCATGGCGACCGGATTGAACGGATGCCGCCGGGCTTTCGATCCATCGCGCATACCGGCAATTCGCCGATTGCCGCGATGAAGCGCGACGATCACAAGCGTCGAATCTATTGTCTGCAATTTCATCCGGAAGTCGCCCACACGCCGGAAGGCACCAGGATTCTCCGCAACTTTGTCTATGAGATTTGCGGCTGCCAGCCGACCTGGACCATGCGGTCGTATGTGGACACGGCGGTGCAGCAGATTCGGGAACAGGTCGGCAAAGAACGGGTAATCTGTGCGTTGAGTGGAGGAGTGGATTCGTCCGTCGCCGCAGCGCTCACCCATCGAGCCATCGGCGACCAGCTGACCTGTATCTTCGTGGACAACGGGGTGCTGCGGGCCGGTGAACGCGACCAGGTTCAAAAGACCTTGGCTTCGCAGATGCATCTCAATCTTCGTATTCTCGATCGGACCAATGACTTTCTGGCCGGTCTCAAGAACGTGATTGATCCTGAGCGCAAACGGAAAATCATCGGCCGCCAGTTCATTAAGAATTTCGAGGAGGAGTCCAGGAAACTCAAAGGAGTCAAGTATCTGGTCCAGGGCACGTTGTATCCCGACGTGATCGAGAGCGTGAGCTTCAAAGGCCCGTCCGCGACGATCAAGACGCACCACAATGTCGGCGGGCTGCCGGCCCGCATGAAGCTGAAGTTGATCGAGCCGCTCAGGGAACTTTTTAAAGATGAAGTCCGTGTCCTGGGCAAGGAACTCGGTTTGCCTGATGACATCATCTGGCGCCAGCCTTTCCCCGGGCCCGGCTTGGCGATCCGTGTGCTAGGATCCGTGACGAAGGAACGGTTGGCGATCTTGCGTGCGGCGGAAACGATCGTCGATCAGGAAATCAGGAGCGCGGGGCTCTATCGCGAGATCTGGCAGGCGTTCGCCGTGTTGCTGCCGATCAGGACGGTCGGGGTCATGGGCGATCAGCGAACGTATGAGAACGTGATCGCGATTCGTGCCGTCACGAGTCTCGACGGGATGACGGCCGATTGGGCCAGGATTCCAAATGACGTCCTGGGCCGGATGTCGAACCGGATCATCAACGAAGTGAAGGGCGTCAATCGAGTCGTTTACGACATCAGTTCCAAACCGCCGTCGACAATAGAATGGGAGTAAGACGTCATGCGTCAAGCGTCAAACGTGAAGAGCGCGTATCTTCCCGGTTGACGAATGACGAGTGACGAATGACGATCATGGAAGTGCGATTACAAAAGCTGATTGCGAGTACCGGGCTGTCGTCCCGCCGGAAGGCGGAGACGCTGATCGCCGGAGGCCGTGTGACGGTGAACGGCAAGTTGGTCACGGAACTCGGGACAAAAGTCGATCCCGATCGCGATCATGTGAAAGTGGACGGCAGGCACCTGACGGGGGCGCAGCCCTTTGTGTACCTGATGTTAAATAAGCCGAAGAACGTCATGTCGACGCTGGATGATCCGGGCGGGCGGACCACCGTAAAAGATTTCCTCCACGGAGTGTCCGTGCGCGTGTTTCCGGTGGGCCGGCTGGACTTCGACAGTGAAGGGTTGGTGCTGCTCACAAACCACGGCGAGCTGGCGCAAGCCCTCCTGCATCCCCGCTATTATGTGCCCAAGACCTATCTCATTAAGGTCAAGCGCGTGCTCACCGACGACGAGATTGCCCAATTGCAGCAAGGCGTGCAACTCGAGGACGGGATGACCGGTCCGGCCGTCGTGAAGAAAGTGAAGAAAGCAGAGCAAAACTCCTGGCTGGAAATCACCATCCGCGAGGGCCGCAAACATCAAGTGAAACGGATGCTGGAAGCTGTCGGGCATCCGGTCATCAAGCTGATGCGTATCAGAATGGGCCCGCTTTCTTTGGGAGGCCTGGGCTCCGGTGAATTCCGATTTCTGACGGATCGGGAAGCCAACGCCCTGCGTGAATTGGTTGAGCAGCGTGTCGCTTCAGTGGAACGAGGGGAAGAACCCATGGCCCGTCCGAAGCGGCCTGTCAGGCGTGAGGGGTGGGCCAAGCCGGTGAGGACCAAAAAGTATTCGCCAAAGAAAGCGAGAGTGGCATGAAGTTGCGCACGCATCGGTGCGGCGAATTGAACAAGACCCATGTGGGGCGGACGGTAGTGCTGAACGGGTGGGTGCAGCGTCGGCGCGACCACGGCACCGTGATGTTTATCGACCTCCGTGACCGGAGTGGCCTCACGCAGGTGGTATTCAACGCCGAGCGCAACGCCGCGGTTCACAAGAGCGCGCACGTGCTGCGGAGCGAGTGTGTGGTGTCTGTGACCGGGCAGGTCATGGCGCGTCCCGACGAGTCCAAGAATCCGAATCTGCCGACCGGAGACATCGAGGTGTATGTCGATGCCGTCGAAGTGTTAAACGAATCCAAGACGCCGCCGTTCCTGATCGAGGACGATGCCGAAGTGACGGAGGCGGTTCGCTTGAAGTACCGCTATCTCGACCTGCGCCGGCCGCGTATGCAGCGCTTGTTGAGCCTGCGTCATGCGATCATGCAGGCGGCCAGAGGCTACCTGAATGCCGAAGGCTTTCTCGAAGTGGAGACGCCGGTTCTGACCAAGAGCACGCCCGAGGGCGCGCGCGACTATCTCGTGCCGAGCCGGGTGAATCCCGGGCAGTTCTTCGCGCTGCCGCAATCGCCGCAGCTCTTTAAGCAGGTCCTGATGGTGAGCGGCGTGGATCGCTACTATCAGATCGCCCGCTGTTTCCGCGATGAAGACTTGCGGAACGACCGCCAGCCCGAGTTTACGCAGATCGATCTGGAGATGTCCTTTGTCGATCGCGAACAAGTCATGGCTCTTATGGAACTGATGATCGTGAAGATCTTCCGCGAGGCCGGAGGCGTGCAACTCCCGACTCCCTTCCCGCGCATGACGTATGCCGAGGCCGTGGGCCGCTACGGGTCGGATAAGCCGGACCTGCGATTCGACATGCCGCTGTATGACGTCACGCCCTTTGCCGCTGCCAGCGAATTCAAGGTGTTCAAAGATGCAGCCACGAAGGGCGGGATCGTCAAGGCGCTGATCGTCAAAGGCGGGGCGGCGACTCCACGGAGCCGCATCGATGCGCTGGGTGAAACCGCCAAGAGCTTCGGCGCGAAGGGTCTCGCCTGGCTCAAGATCACCGCTGAGGGGCAACTCGAGTCGGTGATCGCCAAGTTCCTCGATGCCAAGGCCTTTGCCGCGGCGTTGCCGGAAGCCAAGCCGGGCGACCTTGTACTCTTCGGCGCCGATAAGCCGGCGGTGGTGCACGATGTGCTGGGCCGTATCCGGCTCCAGCTGGGCGAGGAATTGAACCTGATCGACAAGACAGCCTGGAAGCCCCTGTGGGTGACCGAGTTCCCGTTGCTCGATTATTCACCGGAAGAGAAGCGCTATATCTTCATGCACAATCCATTTGCCGGGCCGATGGACGAGGATCTCCCCCTGCTCGACTCAGAACCGCTGAAGGTCCGGGCCAAGGCCTATGACATGGTGCTGAACGGCAATGAGATTGGCGGCGGGAGTATCCGCAACCATCGGAGTGATATTCAGATGCGGATTCTCGATCTGCTGGGCATCAACAAAGACCAGGCCCACGCCAAGTTCGGGTTTCTGCTCGAAGCCCTTGAGTACGGCGCGCCTCCCCATGGCGGAATTGCGTTCGGTCTCGATCGACTCATCATGCTTCTCGGTGGCGCCGATTCGATCCGCGACGTGATCGCGTTCCCCAAGACTCAGCGCGCGCAATGTCCGTTGACGGATGCGCCGTCGGCCGTGAGTGCCGATCAGTTGAAGGAGTTGCGGATCAAGCTCGATCTCGTTGAGTGAGAAGTCGTAACCCGGCCCATGTTGAGCAGAGAGGAGTGATCCGTCCCATGGCGGGCAATACCCTCGGTCGAGTCTTCACTGTCACATCGTTCGGCGAAAGCCATGGACCGGCAATCGGTTGCGTGGTCGATGGCTGTCCCCCGGGACTTGCTCTCTCGGCCGAAGACATTCAGAAAGATCTGGACCGCCGCAAGCCCGGCACATCGCGCCACGTGACGCAGCGACAGGAATCAGACACCGTTGAAATTCTCTCCGGAGTCTTCGAAGGCAAAACAACCGGTACACCCATCGCGCTCCTCATTCGGAACGAAGATGCCCGCAGCAAGGATTACGGGAGTCTGATCGACACCTTCCGCCCAGGGCATGCCGACTATACCTATTGGCAGAAGTACGGCATTCGCGATCATCGGGGCGGCGGGCGCGCTTCCGCCCGGGAAACGGCTGTCCGGGTTGCCGCTGCCGCCATCGCCAGAAAGTGGCTCAGTGAAAAGTACGGCCTGGTAATTCGCGGCTATCTCAGCCAGCTGGGTCCTCACCCGGTGTCGTTCAAGAGCTGGGAGACGGTCGGCGGGAATCCGTTCTTTTCGGCCGATCCCGACAGTGTGTCGAAACTGGAATCCTTCATGGATGAGCTGCGGAAGTCCGGCGATTCAGTCGGCGCGAGGATCACGACGGTTGCGGAGCACGTGCCGGTCGGTTGGGGGAGCCCGGTCTACGCGAAGCTGGATGCCGATTTAGCCGGGGCCATGATGAGCATCAATGCCGTGAAAGCGGTTGAAATCGGATCCGGATTCGGCGCGGTCACACAGCGCGGGTCGGAACATGGCGACGAGCTGACGCCGGAAGGGTTCGTGACCAATCACGCTGGCGGCATTCTCGGTGGAATTTCGACCGGCCAGGACATCGTCGTCACGATCGGAATCAAGCCGACATCGAGTATCCGTGTCGCCCGCCGGTCTATCGATAAGCAGGGCCGGCCGGTGACTGTCGAGACGAACGGGCGTCACGATCCCTGCGTCGGCATTCGGGCGACTCCTATCGCCGAGGCCATGATGGCGCTCGTCCTAATGGATCACGCCCTTCTGCATCGCGCCCAAAATGCCGATGTTTCGACCAAGACCCCAAAGCTGGCTGCCTCAGTGGAGCGCCGTGCTCCTTCAGGGAGAAAACCCGCTACAGTGAAGAACAATCCCGATCCTGCCGAAGCCTAGCGCATTCTCAGTGTGACATGCCGCCATCACCCTCTCAGGGGCGTCCGATCCTCGACATTCACCATGCTACCGTCTATCGGGGAGGCACCTGCGTCTTCTCCGACTTTTCGTTCACACTTCGAGAAGGCGAGCATGCCGCGATCCTGGGACCGAATGGGGCGGGGAAATCGACGCTTCTCAAACTTCTATCCGGAGAAGTGCATCCCATGCCGATGGATGAGACGCGCATGGTTCTGTTCGGTGAAGGCTCCTGGAATGTCTGGGATGTGCGGAAACGGGTCGGGATTGTGTCGCATGACCTCCAGCGGGATTACCTGATCTGTGCCGAAGGGTTGAATGTCGTGCTGTCGGGCTTCTATGCGAGTAACGACACGTACGAGTACCAGGAGTTCAGCCAAACACAGCTTGCACGAGCGCATGAGGTGATGGAGGAGTTGGGGATCGAATCACTGGCAAGTCGCTGGTTTGGCCATCTCTCGACAGGGGAGCAGAGGCGGTTTCTCCTCGGCCGTGCACTCGTTCACGATCCGCCGGTGCTTGTGCTGGATGAGCCAACCAGCGGACTCGACCTGAAATCCTGCTTCCAGTATCTGGACCTTGTCCGGGCGCAGATCCGCAAAGGCAAGACCGTTGTCCTCGTCACACATCATTTGCACGAGATTCCCCCGGAGATCGACCGGGTGGTTCTCTTGAAGAGTGGAAGGATTTTCGCCGATGGACTGAAGTCTGCGTTGCTGACCGATGACCGGATCAGCACCCTCTTCGACCGTCGTATCGTGCTTGCCCGGGCAAACGGCTGGTACCAGGCGCTGCCGGTTGAATTACCCGCCTCCTAGAGTGACTGTGAACGTCAGGTCCGCGTCGATGCGCCGCACTTTGACGGCGACCCGCTGGCCGGGGGTGGTGCGCTCGATCAAGTAATTCTTCAAATGGGCTGCGTCGTTGATCTCGGTGTCGTCCACCGCAATAATAATGTCGTGCTTCTGGATGCCGGCCGACTTGGCCGGTTCCACCACATCCTTGACCGCCATCCGCCACTTGGTGCCGTCCTTTACGGCCATCATGTGAATGCCCATCTTGGAGAATGTGAGGGGCTTCCCTTCCAACGCGGCGGTGACGATGCGGTTGGCGAGCACGGCCGGAATCGCAAAGGCCATCCGGCTGCAATAGGCCTGCGTGTCGTCTTTTTCCGTCTGGATGATGGCGTGCATGATCCCCACCACTTCCCCCTTATCATTGAAGAGTCCCCCGCCGGAGTTGCCGCTGCAGGCTGACAAGTCGGCTTGAATCAGCCTGGTGTCGACCGTCTGGAGGAAGGTATTCGTATTGCCTAAACGGCCGAAGGCCATGGTCGGTCCCCAGCCCATCGGATAGCCGATGGTGAAGACCTCCTGGCCGGGCTGCACGTCGCCGCCGGCGAACGCAGTTCCCGCCGGAAGTTTGGAGCGGTACGGTTGAGTGACGCGGTAGACCACGACATCCATGAACGCGCTGTCTCCGACAAGATCGGCAGGCAGTTCGTGGAGGTCCGTGGTGAGAATGCGAACCTGCTTTTGGATGATGTTGGTTCCCGTGGTGGGGTCGTGTTTCTCCGCCGCATGGCGAGCGGTGACAATGTAGCCATCTCTGAGATGAAAGCCGGTTCCCCGGATGAGGAGCTTACCCGGCTTGTCCGGTGTTCGCTGGTCCTGGGTGTCTTCCAGGATTCCAACGGTCGCCTGCTTCGCCTGCACGAGCACGCTTTGAGAGATTATTGAATTCTGCTCGGCATGGAGGAGGGGAGCTACGACTAGCATCACCGAAAGGGAGAGGCCGGCGACGAATGGAGGAGGTGCAACGAAAGATGCGGAACGATGAGAAAGCATAAGCCATCCTTTCAAGTCAGGGAGAGGAAGAAACAGTATAATGGTCTTGTCGCCTCTCGAAAAGGGGAGGGTCTGAGCGTATGCCCGGCTATATGGTTTGCGGGACGGGGAGGACGGGATGGTGTCTTGCCGAGTGAGCGTTGCCGCGAGAATGGGCTTGGCGGGAGTCATTGCACTTGGTGGACCGGCAGGAAACCTGTGGGCCTCTGAGGAGCCATCCAAACCGGTGTCAGGGGTGGTCGATCAAGTGGGGACGGTTATCAAGAATGCAGCGGCAAGACTCGAGCATGAAGTCATTGACGTGATGAAGAAGTTCGAAAGCAGTGAGACGCCCAAGAAAGTCGGCAATGAATTGAAGCGGTCGGCTGAGGCGTTGGGTGAGACCGTTGAGCACGCGGGCAAAAAGCTTAAAGAGACATTCGCCGTAGAACGATGATTCTTGCGAACTCCCGGCATATCCAGCCGTCCCCGGGCGGGCGGGACCGCGCTTAACGTTTCCGGAATCCGAAAAACACGCCGGCGCCGGCCGCACCGGCTGCCGGGAGATAGCCTGCCAACAGCTGCTTGAGCCACTCCGCTTTTCCCTGCACGCCGCTGAGATTCTTGGATACCTGGGTCTCGATCGAAGACCAGTTCAACTCCAGCGCGCCGGTGCCCTTTAGCGCCACTATGACGGCAATGACCGCAGCGGCAATCATGGCGGCCAGTTTGAGGAATCGCCGGAACGTCCAGCCGATGAAATACCCGCCGATATAACATCCGCCGAAACGGGCCAGGGCCGGTGAGGCCATATCGTTCAGCCACGCGACGAGGCCGCCGGCCGTGAGGAGTGCCGCGCCTATCACGGAAGTTGAAGTCCACGGCGGGTCTGCGAGGAGACTGGCGAAGACTGAACGAGAACTTTCCGGAGAAGATTCGGTTGCCATAGGAGGTCTGTCAGGCGTTATGAAAAGCCGGTCGAGCTCTCGCCGCGACGGCAAGGCGATGGAATCACAATCCTCAAGTATGTTCAAGCTGTTTCTGTGTCGGGAGCAAAGAATGATCTTACCGGATGCGGTACAGCGAATTCTGTCAGGATAGGAGGAGGGGCGCAGCGAGTGCTACGCCCCTCGATGGAGGCTACTTGCCGCCCATCTCTTTCTTGTCATCCTTCTTCTTGTCGTCATCAGCCTTGGGGCCGTTCGCGTCCTTCTTTTCCTTCTGCTCGGCTGGAGCCGGCTCACCGGCAAAAGATGCTGCGGTACCGAGACCGAACGTCAAGAATGCCGCGAGTGCAATAAAGCCTGCATAGCGAGTCATGGGAACCTCCTTAGATTTGTATAAGTGGTTGAACAGAACGCCGACAACACGCGAAGTCGGTGTTCCAGCGAGCGATCCTGTTTCACTCGTGAGAGCAGAACGACTCACAAGAGGTCTTACTAGCAAGCGTAATGCCGCACGGACAATGTGGGTGAAATGCACCAGGATAATTTGGCAATATGGATCAAATGGGTGGTGATATCCGCGAGTTGTGTCGACTGTCCAGGAAAACAGCTATGAGAGGTTTGAAATACTATTTCATGCAGTTCCGACGACGCGCTGTAGGATCTTGCCTTCGAATCTGTAGGTTGGAGGGGACAATAGCGACGCCGTTCACGGGAGCGCGAGGATAACATTGCTGCCACGTTTCATTCTCGGTCATCAACCCGGAGCGAGGCCTGGCGGAGGAGCCAAGCTGTGGATTCGACATATCTCCATTCCTGTGTCAGAACGATAACTTGAAAGTGCCCATGAATCTCATCAGAACATCACCCCGCCAGGCCTCTCCGATCCGCCTCGTCATGAGAACAAAGCGCGCTCCGGAATCGACCCCTCCATTGAACTCGGAACTGGAACGGGAAACCAAACTGGCGGTTGAGCAGGATTTCCGGCTGCCGCAATTGCCCGGACAACGACTGCCCCGCAGGAGGTTTACTTCCATCTATTACGATACGCCCGACCATTGTCTTGCCCGATCTGCGATCACGCTCCGGTATCGAGTGGAAGGGCGGCACGCGGCGTGGCAGCTCAAATTGCCGCGCAACGGAATGCGGAGAGAGATTGAGATGGCGGGTGGGATGGAGGAGCCCCCGGGGCGCTTCGTCGAATCGCTCATCGTACACCTGGAGGGGAAAAAACTTGTCCCGGTCGCAACATTGCGGACTTCGCGGACAGGAATCCGTGTCCGCCGGAGCGGGGACCGTGCTGCGGACGTGGTTCTGGATACGGTCTCGGTCTTGATGGGGATGCATGTTGTTCAGCAGTTTCGGGAACTCGAAATCGAATGGCGGAATTGCGAGGAAGATCTGATCCAAGAGTTGGTGACAACCCTTCGGAAAGGCGGGGCGCAGTCCCACGACGGCCGGCCGAAGCTCTTTCGGGCGTTGTCACTCTCGTACGATCTCCCTGCTCCGCCGCCCGGGGACGCCCCGGTTTACGATCATCTCCGCCACCACTTGATGCGACAGGTGCAGGCTCTGAAGCGATTCGACCCCGGAGCGAGATTGGGCGGAGAGGCGGAAGATGTTCACCAGATGCGGGTGGCGATCAGACGGCTGCGGGCCATCGTTCGCGCAATCGACCGGCTGGTTGAACCGCAATGGACCGGCCAGATGTCATCCGCACTCACGTGGTTGGGACAACTGTTCGGGCTTGCTCGGGATCTGGATGTGCAGTTGGAGTATTTCCGCAAGGAAGCGACGGGCTTGAATGTGCGGGATCGACGTCCCTTGGAACGGTTCATCAGGCATCTCGAGGAAGAGCGAGACAAGGCTCAACAGTTGCTCAGAGATGAGATGCGCAGCGCACGATACCTGGGTGTGCTCGCCACATTGCAGGAGGCGGCTCAGGAGCCGGTGATGCTGGAGTCCAAGACGACGCTTCGAGAAGTCGCCGCCGGACAATTCGAAAAACTTCGGAAAGCGATGCGGAAGTTGGGGCGGACTTGCACGAACCGCGACCTTCATCGGATTCGCATCAAAGCCAAGCGGGCCCGCTACGTGGCTGAGCTGGCGGAACCCTGCGTCGGCAGGCGGGCAGCCCGGTTTGCCAGGGCCGCCCGGGATTTTCAGGATCTGCTGGGGGTGCATCAGGACGCTGTCCTCGCGGAACGATATGTCCGCGACTTCCTCAAACAGTCACCGGGGGGGCGGGCCGCATTTGTCGGCGGGATTATGGTCGCACGGGCGCGCCAGAGATGCGACGATGTGCGCCGGACCTTTCGATCTTCCTGGGAACGGCTCAAGAAGCGAGGCAACAAAGCGTGGCGTTGAAGCAGACATCCACCAGGGCAGGTAGGCGCCGGGAACGACCGATGGGAGTTCTTCCCCCGGCCACGGAGGTTCGACTCGGGCACCGGGGAGAGTGCGATCGCAACAGGGGGCGCGTGACATGTCAGCAGGAGGGACTCTGAAGCGACACCGAGCCTCGCCGAAATCCGGACGATCCGGTCTGACCGGGCCGTCACAGTCCCGAACCATCGCGTTCAATAAACCATACGGCGTGCTGCCCACCTTCACCGATCCGGAGGGGCGGCCGACTCTGGCGGATTATATTGAACTGCCGGGGGTCTATGCCGCAGGGCGGCTTGATCAAGACAGTGAGGGGCTCATGATCCTGACATCGAACGGCTCACTCGCGCACCGGATCACCGACCCGCAACACAAGCTTCCCAAAGTCTATCTGGCTCAGGTCGAGCGCGTGCCGGGCGAAGACGCGTTGGAGCAGTTGCGAAAGGGCGTGGTGTTGAGTGGAAGGCGGACCAGACCAGCGAAGGTGCGGGTCCTCGATAAAGCGCCGCAGTTCCCGGATCGCCCCGTGCCGATCCGGTTCCGGAAGACTGTGCCGACGGTGTGGCTTGAACTCACGCTGCACGAGGGCATGAACCGGCAAGTCCGCCGTATGACGGCTGCGGTGGGGCATCCCACGCTCCGCCTCATACGCATTGCTGTCGGGCCGATCGCGCTGGGGGATCTTAAGCCCGGCCGGTGGCGGGAATTGGCGGGCGGAGATACGCGCAAGATCGTCAGCTGCGGGTCTTGATCATACGGCCGATGATGCCGATGCCGACGCCGAGGAGCAGATAGCCGACGAGCACGTTCGCGATCACGACGCCCTGACTGATGAAGTGTGAGGGCTGATAGTCGACCAGACCCAGTGCGGAGGTGATGTTCACCGAATAGTAGAGGCCGGACCACAGAGGGACCCAGGGGACGGGCGCGGCGCTTTCCATCGGCTCCAGCCAGTGCAAGCGGAAGAAGATTTCATACAGCACACTGAACGTGCCGATCGTTCCCAAGACCCAGATTCCCCAGCGTGCGAAGCTCGTTCCGTAGTTGCTGGTCGCTTTCCACGCGAGCTGGGCCCAGGGATGCTTGCCCTGCATTTGCGCCCACGTGACCCGGGCATTGCGCTCGTTGAGATATTCCGCTTCGGACCATTCCAGCTCACCTGCCTCCGCGAAGCAATGATTGGCTCTCGAATAGGAGCGAACCGCCAGGTGTTGCAGATGATGGCGTGTGGATTCATCGGGCTCGGTGCCGGCTGCGCGCTCGGCCAGCTTTCCGGCGCTGGAGTACGCACGGCCCGCCTGCGTGAATTGATCAAGTCGATGCAGCTGGTAGCCAGCCTGGTGATAGGCCTGCGCGGATCTGGCGAGGTCCCGGCTCTCCAGAAAATGTGCGGCTGCGAGGTAGTAAAAAGCTGATTGCGTGATATCCACGCGCGCATCTTTTTGCCCGCACAGCTCGGCCTTGCGCAACACCGCCTCCGCCGATTGCGCGGCGGCCAGCTCGGTCTCGCCTTGCTGGTAATACTCTTGAGCAATTGGATCGGAGAATGTCGGCTCGGTCATGTGTGGCCGCCGAGAGGGTAGATGTTCCGTTGATGTGGCGCCATGTTACTCCAATGTGTGGTTTGCAGGAAAGTGTGTCGTTCGAGGAAATGCCCGTTTCTCATCCCCGGGAGCCCGGCTATCGCCGGGCGGAGGATGCGCGAAAACAAGTTCATTGGTGAACAGGAGCATTGAAGTATGGCAGACTGGGCTGAGCGCTGCCGGAATCCTTGAACTCGTCCGGGGTGAATGGAGGTATGCGATGCATGGTCAGGCGATGGCGGTGAGTGTGATAGCAGCTCTGCTGGTGACCCTGCATATCGACGGGTTGTCGGCGGCGGCGATGGCCGGGGCGAGTCCTGAGTCCACTCCTTTTTCCGAGTTGAGGCAGATTAGGAAGTTCGTGTCCATAGAGGTGCAGACTCAGGGCACGGCCGAGAAACTCGGACTCCATACCGAAGAGTTGACCGACGTGACGAGGTTGACGTTTCTCAAGAATTTCCCGGGTGTCGCGCTCGAAATGTCCGGCGCCTCTTCCGCCGATGGAACAGCACGCCTCAGCCAGCTCGGGTTTCTCACGTGCGAAGTCTGGACGGTCGGCGAAGAATATATGGTGGCCTATCATCTGGACTGCAACGCGGGTTCGTATCTCATGCCCAGAACACCCGGTACGTTATGGAACCGGGCAATTCTGGGGTACGGCCCCAAGCATGAAATCTCCGATGTCGTTCACAACGGTCTGCGAAACATGGTCGAGCAATTTGCCGTGACGTTTTTCAAAGTCAGAGGGGAAGCCAGGGCTCAGTAACGCACGGAAATGCGGATTCGACCATGCCTCCATTCATCCCGCGGCATATGGCCGGTCCGGTCACTCTCTTCAGGCTCGAGTAAGTCCGGTTCGCGATCGATCCCCCCTCGGAAGGCAAGACGCGGAATGGCTGAACCCCTCCTCTCTGTAGCGCGACCCGTCTCCTCGGCGTGCCTGGCGATCACCTGCATCGCCCTGGTCTTCATCAGCTGCCAGTCCGGAGCCATCCGGAAGCAAACTGACCGGGCCTGCGCCGATATCGAAAAGACCATCAACCTCTCGGAGAGAATCGAAACTCTGAACCAACTCTCAGAAGCTTTCAGGGCACAGTGTGACGGGCTGCTGGCCACCTACGGGATGCAGGCGCGTTTGCAATTCCGGCACAAGTCCTTTTCAGTCACCGGGGAAACTGCGAACGTGTTTGTTCCCGACGGCACGTTCATCGAATATGTCTTGGAGAGTTACGAGCGGGGATATCTGAGTATTCTCGTGGCTGCGAGCTACTTGAGAATGCACCGATCCGACGAGGCCAAAGTTGAGCTGAGGGAATTGGATCATGAGCTCTTTGCCCCGATCTACAACTTCGGGGAAGACCCGGCCAATCTGCTGCTCTCTGCCGTTCTCTGGGAGCATCTCGGGGAGATCGGAGAGGCTCGCGTCGATTGGCTGCGTCTTCGGGATTTGCCCCTTCTGACCAAGAAGCAGGATGAAGCCGTTCGTCTGTTTGCAGTTGAGCGTTTGCATCGGATCGATAGCGGGGAGGGGGCCGGCGCGCCATGGCGTGTGTACAGGGTCGGACAGTTCCCGAAGGTCGACTGGGATCTGCAATTTGCCAATTCCACCAGTGGGTATTTCTCGGTCAAACCCAGGCAACCGTTCATCGCATCCTGCGCTTCGGCGACCGGACTACGGCTGTCGACAGAAAGCTGGTTTAGCAAGTTGGCGATCCGCCATAGTCATGCATATCATCCGCTCCTGAACGTCCAGTCGTGGATTCGGCTGCCGATCGGCGTGGTGTACAGTCTCATCCCGGTTGCGGCCGGAGCCGGAGTCATGGTCGGAGGGTGCATGCTGGATGCGGCGGGCGACGGCAAAGGTGTGCTCTGTGAGCTCTCGGTGATCGGAGGGTTCGCCTTGATGAGTACCGCGCCTGATATTCTTGAAGGGACGCTCCGCCCCGATCTCCGGCATTGGGAACAGGTGCCGGGCGCCTTCGTGGTGTCCAGCGTTTCGGAGCCGAATCGGGAGCCGTGCCTAGCGGGTCTGAAGGGTGAGGTTCAGCGGATGCTGTAGGAGCGGGCCGCCAGGTGCGATCTTAGAAGATCATTCCGTAAATCCCTGAGGGGGAAAGCGTCCCGGACGTACCAGTGTAGATGTTGCGGGGAAGAGAGTACCCTGCGATAAAGGATGGAGGGGAAGGTGTTGTCGGACTGATTTCTTGTCAGGAACAGTCCGCGAACTGTCCACCCGCACCGGCAGCCTGATCACGTGGCTTCACCCGCCACCCTCCCTAACCGGCAACACGCGTAACTCCTTCCTCGCGCCATCCCGTTCGACGATTAGCGTCACTGGAAGCACGAGGCGCTGTGTCACGCTCATGTACGGTTTGCCATTGGCTTCGAGGATGAGGTCGCCTTGTTTGAGACCGGCATAATGGCCAGGGCTCCCGTAGAGAAGGCCCAGAAGCCGGATTCCTCTCCCGCGAGTTGTCACATCCGGTACCAACCCCAAAGGATTGTCACCAAACGATGCTGCCAAAGCTGCCAGTACCTGGGTGTAGGCGATCCTGAGAGTTCTGCGTTGAGCGTTCTCCACGACCTCCTCGGGCCATCCTCGATCTGATTCTGGAGCGGGAACCTGAATGGTTGCCACTGCAGTTTGCCGGAACAGCAGCAGGCCGGTTTCGACCTGAGCGAGACGGATTTCAACCGCATGGGCCACTTCGCCGCCGCGTTGCGCGACCTTTTGAAGCCGATCAGTGGAAGTTTGTTCAATGCGGACTATCAGGAGCGTATCTGCGCCTTTCCATCCACCAATCCGGGTTGTCGTGTCATCCTGTACTTTTCCCGTGTGTTGGAGGATGAGTTCTTGAGTCACAGGCTCCAACCCTTCCCGCTCTACGATGGTCATAGTAGGGTGGAAGGTCCGAAGGTAAGCCAATGTGAGATCGAGGCCGGAGGAGACGAAGGATGCGGTCGGCCCCTGTTGGGGCAAAATGACGGCTAGTCTCTGGGGGTATGTCGAAATGGGCTGCGGCATAAGGACGGTGGAAACGGACCAGGAATGGGGTGGTTCTGCAACCTGGAGGGCGGTAGCCTCACGGGATTTTGCCAATACGACATTCTCGCCGGATACGATCTCGAAACTGCTCAGTCTGTCATGATCGTCGTAGTGAACCTTCAAGTTCAAGTCTTTCCCGGTGACCCAATATTCGAAGAGGACGCCGAAGGGTTCCCACATGCCGAACGTAAATGCGTCGGCGGTGACATGAAACAACGCCCGGAACACTTTGACTTCCTTGGTGTAGCCTTCTTTGAATTGAAACTGGTCCAGCTTCGTGCCGCGTTCATCTAACGTTGATTGCGGGGGGCCCAATTCTGCAACCACATCGGCGCGCGGCGTCCCGGTCTCGAGGACACGGAGATTCTTCTTTTCCGGCTGTGTCATCGCCATATGGGCCGAACAGCCGAAAACCGTGAGAAGGAGTGCACAAGTGAATGAAAGCTGTCGTACGGTGCGTGTCGGTTGCATTGGCAGTGGCGACAAGATCTGCTCGAAGTCAGCCGGTTCCATCCTTGGCTTTCTCACACGCGTTCGACGTCCGCGATAATCGTGTGGAGGCCGCTCGCTCCTGCCGGTTGCGGCCGAACAATCTCAGCAATCTGGAGTTGTCCTTTCGTGTCGGTGGCGCGCACGACCGTTTGGAACTTACCGTGCTTGGGTGGTGTCCAGGTATAGTTCCAGATGACCCAGGAGTAGGGCGACATCGGCGGCTCGATCTGACATTCGTTCCACGTGCGGCCTGCGTCGAAGCTCAACTCAACTTTACTGATGCTGTTCGGCCCGCCGAAAGCGATCCCGCGGAACTTCTGCTCGGGTCCGCGCAGCGTTTGGTAGTGGCCCGGCGAATCAATGCGTGAAAAAATCTTGATCGTGCCGTCGTCAGTCCAACCTTTGCGCTGCCAGTAGCCCTGATAATCACCCGGATAGACTTCGATCTCGACGATCCATTTTACGTTCTTGATGCCGTAGAGGCCCGGCACGATGAGCCGGATGGGGAAGCCGTGCTCCTTCGGGAGTTTCTCGCCGTTCATCAGGAAGGCGAGCATCACGTCGTCCTGCATCGCGCGCTTGAACGGAATGCTGTCGTCGTAGCCATCGATTCCGCGGAATACGACGTCGCGCGCCGTGTCTTCGTCAGCGCCCGCGTCCTGCAGGAGTTTCTTAAGGGAAATCCCGCGCCATGTCGCGTTGCCCATGCTGTCCCCGCCGGGCAGGGTGTCGATGCACATGAGGGTAGAGACCTGATCATAGGAATCCCGGTTCAGAATATCGCGCCAGCCGAGGGACATCGGCGTTTTGACTGAACCCTTGAGCTGCAGTTTCCATTGTTCGATGTTCACTTCGCGCGACATGGAGACTGCGGAGTCGGCGTAGTTCACGACGTAGAACTTGGAATTGGGTGTGAAATACGTGGTGTCGCGCGGCGGGACGGCGAACATGCGGCCGAAGACGCCGCCGACGGCGTCGCAGCCGCCGGTCATGCCGGCCAGCGCGCCGAGACCGAACGCTTTGAGAATCGTGCGACGCCGCATGGATAGCGGGGTTTCCTTCCAATTCATCACGACAAATTATACACCGAAATGACGCTTGACTCCCGGAAAATTCCCTGGTACATTCCGCCTCGTTGATTCGTGCTTGTGTCTCTGCCTGACGACCGCGCCTGACGGCGAGTCTCGGTGCGGTACCAAAGGGAAACTACCCGAAGATTTTTGAGTGGGTCCCTTGACACGCTGCGGCGCGCCATGTATAGTGCGCCTCCCGCGTGAAGAGCGCGATCGTTCTTTGACAACTGAATAGAGGACGTTGAGCAAGGTGTAAGGTGTATTGAAGTGGTGGCCCTTGGTCCAATTCTAAGTAACACCTATATGAGAGTTTGATCCTGGCTCAGAACGAACGCTGGC
>DATIGF010000106.1:0-34025 GCA_035454865.1 Nitrospiraceae bacterium
CACCGAATTCTTTCGCTTTCGCCATCGTCTCCGCCGACAAGAAGGACCCGCCGACGACGATCTTTCCTTTCATATCGGATTTCAGATGCGCCGGCATCAGCGCCTCATCCGGTGAGGTGACGGCCACCACCAACTCTCCCGAGGTTTCTCCTCCGATGCCGAAGATGCCCTGGACCAGACTGCAGCTTGTTTCCACCGTGACCCCCTGATTGGGGTGGATTTCTACAATCGTCCCGTCCACGTAGCCGAGGAGTTCGAGCACGCGCGGCGGCTCCCGTAACAATACCTGGCCCGTCACGGTTGAAAGTGACTCGACCGTGCCCGTAATAGGCGATCGAATTTCGGTCTTGAACCACTTGATCAGAGGCTTGTTCTCCGCGAGGATATCGTCCTTCTGAACCGCATCGCCTTCCTTCCTGATCAAGTACTCCTTGATCTCGTCGGGAGCCACTCCCAACTGGTTCGCCAGATTGAGCGGGTGGACTTTTCCAGGCAATTCGGCCCGGGCCACCGGTTGATCCGAACGGACCATATCTCCACGGCCGACCAACACGGTTCCGGGCAAGGGCAGCACCCGCCGTCGCCGAACGACCGTCTGCTCCGTGACCGTAAGACCTGGTGTATAGGAATGAGCCATATTACGTCACCGGGCAATCGGCACTGGGCACCGGGCTAGAGTAAGCGGAATGCGTCCTATTGCCTGTAGCCTCATGCCCCTCGCCTATTCTGCCGGATACAACTCCACCGCTTTGAACCATTTCGTGAGTGCCGCGACGCGCGGTTGGTGATCCGCCGGAAGACGAAGCGGACGACCACGCCCGTCGAGCATCAATCCCACCACACCGCCCTGGGCCTCTCGCGTTACGGGAGCTCCAGGTCCCGCTCCCAGATTGACCTGTTTCGCCGGCTGCATGGTGATCATTGCCTTCTGGTTCAGCGCGAGCGGGAACAGCCGCAACTCGCCGAACGTGAGCTGATCCTTGACGACCTTGCCATCGGGAAACGTAATCTCGTAATCGGCACAGCGTTCCCCCTCCTTTCCCTGCCCGATCGGCGCGACACAGGTGCCCAGATAGACCATGCAATCGCGGATGAACACGTCCGTCGCAGCCTTCTCGTCAATCGTCGACAGCACGCCGAGATGCGGCATCATAAAGATGCTATCCACCGAGAGCCGGGTAAAGCCCAGCGGCTCATAGGCATCCACCATCATCAGCATGGCTTGGGTGCGGCGCGGCGCATGGGAGAGAATCCCGCCGCTGCCAACGATCAGATCCAGCTTGAGCATGTCGATCAGTGTCTTGCCTGAGGTCTGCTGCTCGAACACGTCGGAAATCGTGCGCTCCTGCTGCACCCCCTTCAAACCGGTGGCGAGCGACTTGTGATGAATCAGGGCCAGCCGCAAGGCTTCGCGTGCAATCGCCTGTTCAATCTGCAACTCGTCGAGAGTTTGCGGCACGGTTGTCGGCCGGACCATCTTGTTCTTGATCCGGTTGCGCAGCGTCTGTTCATCGATCGTGAAGGGCACCCAGCGCATGATGTTGGCCAGCCCAGCCTCGGCGAGCACATTGGAGATGCTGTATGACATCCCGAGATTGGCGCTGACCGTTCGATTGAATACCCCCTCGAACACCGAGAAGACGTCCGTCGTCGCCCCGCCGATGTCTACGCCGATAAGGTTCAAGTGTTCGCGCTTCGCGATCGTTTCCATGATGACCCCGACCGCCGCCGGCGTCGGCATGATCGGCGCGCCGGCCATCTCAATCAGCTTCTTATAGCCGGGCGCTTGCTGCATGACGTGTTCGAGAAACAGGTCATGGATCTTGTTGCGGGCCGGAGCCAGATTCTCACGTTCCAACACCGGACGGATGTTGTCCGTCATCACCAGCGCTGCCTTCTGGCCCAGAATATTCTTGATCTGGCCTTGTGCATCCTTGTTGCCTGCATAGATCAACGGGAGCTTGTAGGTCGCCCCGAACCGCGGGCGCGGTTCCGCCGCCGCAATGTACTCCGCCATCTCCAGCACGTGAGACACCGCGCCGCCGTCCGTGCCGCCGGACATCAGGATCATGTCCGGGCGCATCGTCCGGATCCGCTCGATCTTTTCATGGGGGAGACGGCCGTCGTTGGACGCCAGCACATCGATCACGATCGCGCCTGCTCCAAGCGCCGCGCGCTGCGCACTCTCCCCCGTCATGTTCTGCACCACCCCCGTCACCATCATCTGCAACCCCCCGCCTGCGCTGCTGGTGGAAATGTAGATATCGACGCCCGTCTTGGGATCGCCCTGGGTTGCGCGATTGGGTGTGAGAATCCTGTCGCCGTCGAGAATCCGGCGGCCGGAGAGTTCTTCAATTTCCGCAATGGCATTCAGCACGCCGCGCGTCACATCCTCGAAGGGGGCCTCCACCGTCGTCGGCGCCTCTCCGCGGAACGTCTGGCGGTACTCACCGCCGATCTTCTCGATAAGAATGGCTTTCGTCGTCGTGCTGCCGCAATCCGTGGCGACGATGACGTTGAGAGGGGGGTGACTTTTGCCTGATGTTTGAATTGTCATCTACAGGCTCTTGATCTGACATGCGTGATTCGTAAAGCGTCGTTCGCATCTCGTTGTTCGTAGACAGGATCATCGTTCCCCGCGAGATACGCTCCACGCTTCACGAGCAAGGATCTTTTCGAGATACGCTTCACGAGGGACGCTTCACAGCAGCATGTCATCGAGCGGACGCTCCTTGTGGAGCGCGGGGGTCGGATTTGGATTCGATGAGCGCGATGAGACGGGCGATCGTATCGCGTCGCTCAAGAAGGCGCGCGACTTGTTCGAGTTCCTTGACGTTGAACGCAAACTCAAGAATAGGGGTCAGGAAGTGCAGCGCCTGGCTCCCGAGAAAGTTCATGGGGCCGAGGGATTCCAGAAATACCGTGGCCGGAGCAGCCATGCCGCGCTTCACCACGGCATCGGCTATCCGCTCAAGCAGTCCAAGATCTTCAAGAGTGAAGATTTCCCCTTCCGCCCCGGTCGAAAAGGCATGGGCCAGTTCCGCACGGATCTTACCCCACTTCTCAAAGAAGGATGCCCGGGTTATGGAAGCCATAAGTGTCTGGAAAGGCAGTCAAATCAGTTGTGGGTCGTCATTATAGGAACGGGTCGGAGGAGAGTCAATTTTGTAAAGGTTTAAGCTCCTCCGACTTTTCTTCCCCCTACCCAAGAGGGTGCGTGGTTGCTCCTGACGTGCGCGCGTCCACCGAGCGCCGCCTGATCTGGTAGAACTTTGATGGATCTTGCGTGGGCGGTGGGCGAGCCCAGAGGATCAGCCGCGCTGCCCGATCCTACTTTCCGTCCCATTCCATAGCCTCTGGATATTGCCCCTGTGCTTTAGGACAATGAGGCCGCTCACGACGACGGAAAAGAGGACAAATCCGACCGTGGGGCGAACCAGGGCGGCAACCAGCGGAAAGAGTCCGAAGGCGGTAAGCGCACCGCCGGAGGAATACCGCCATAGTGCGACCGCTCCAAGCCACGCAAGGAGCAGTATGAGACCGATGAGGGGCGCGACTCCCAGAACTGAGCCGAGCGCCGTGGCCACCCCTTTGCCGCCTGTGAATCCGAGAAACGGCGAGAAGAGATGGCCGAGGAACGGCGCAAGCGCGACCAGCAGAACGGCCCATTCATCTTGGAGCAACTGCGTGGCCGCAAAGCCCATTACCCAGCCTTTACCCATGTCGCCGATCAACGTCAGGATGCCGGCTTTCCTGCCCGACACGCGCAGGACATTCGTAAAACCGACATTCTTGCTGCCGACCGTGCGCGGATCAGGCAGCCCCATCGCTTTGGACACGACGACGCCAAAAGGAATGGCACCCAGCAGATAGCCGACGACCACAAGGACTGCCAGGAGCACTTGAGATTCCATGAAGAATTGTCGAGAAGTGAGGCCCGATGCGCTAAAGGAAGTTCAAATTAGGAAGATTCTCCGAAAGTCTGTCCGCTCCGTTCGTCGTTCGTATCTCATCGTTCGCAGGAGGAGAATTTCTTAGCTTACGATTCACGCTTCACGGGCCTCGAGAACAAAACTGGAGGGCTTTTTCAGCATCCTGCTAAAGACCTTTGGCGACAACCTGCCTCCAAAAACTCCACACATACTGACCGCCGGAGATATAGCCAAGCACCAACGACAGATACAGGGTGACAGTACCGGCCAAATGCATGTTGCCCAGCTCGGCCAGGCCTGTCCCTTCCAGAATGAGCAGGACAATGGCAATGATTTGCAACGCCATCTTGTACTTGCCCGTCGTCTCGGCCGCAATGATCAACCCTTCACCGGCCGCAATGGCGCGGATGCCGGTGACGGCCACTTCGCGCGCGATCACAAGAATCGCCACGAGCGCGCTGACACGATCAATATTGACCAGAAGGATCAAGGCTGAAAGCACGAGCAACTTATCGGCGATGGGGTCGAGCAACTTGCCGAGATTCGTGACCTGGCCGTTTCGCCGGGCGATATAGCCATCCAAGAGATCCGTCACCGCCGCCACCGTAAATATCACCGCGGCGCTCAACGACCGATCGGGCGTCGGAGTCATAAAGAGAATGACGAAGACCGGAATCAAGAGAATGCGGACGAGCGTCAGGAGATTGGGCAGATTGAGCGACTCCTGCCCGATTTCCCGCCATACTTCTAAAACGCGATTCATGGTCCGTTAGTATCCCCTGCCAAGCTTCTGAAAGCCAATGGCACACCGCACTTTTGATATCACTACTCGGCTGGAACAACAAGATAAAAACCAGCAGGATGCCCAAAAAGGCCGCTGGTCTTACCCACCCAACCCCGGCGCGCCGAGATGTGCCGTTCCGCGAACAAGGCCGCAGCCGGTGAAAGCACCGGAGGCGTAGCCTCTGGGCTACGTTGAGGATGCTTTCGAGGAGAGAACGCCGCTGGAGGGCTTCTTCAGCATCCTGCTAGACGATCCCGCTTTTCAGCAAATCATGCAGATGGATGACACCGCGGATGTTGCGATCACCTTCGGTGACCACGAGCGTGGTGATAGAAAATCGCTCCATCATCTCGACAGCCTTGGCAGCCAGGTCGTCCGGCCCGATGGTCTTGGGATTCCTCGACCCGAGTTCACCGGCCGTGGCTTTTGTGAAATCGCCCCCACGCTGTATGAATCGTCGCAAGTCGCCGTCCGTAATGATACCCGTGAGCTTCCCGGTCTGATCAACCATGGTTGTCATGCCGAGCTTCTTGGCCGTCATCTCCAACATCGCGGCTGTGCCGGCCACCGACTCCGTGACTTGAGGGAGATCGGCTCCGCTGTGCATGAGATCCTTCACCCGTACCAGCAACCGGCGCCCCAGGGTCCCGCCCGGATGGAACTGAGCAAAGTCTTCTTCTTTGAAACCCCGCTTCTGCAGCAAGGCCACGGCGAGGGCGTCACCCAGAGCCAGCGTGGCAGTCGTGCTGGCGGTCGGCGCCAATCCCATCGGACAGGCTTCTTCCGCCACGGATACATCCAACGTCACATCGCTGTTCTTGCCCAACGTGGAATTCACCCGCCCGGTCATAGACACAATAGGAATGCCCATGCGTTCGACATACGGCAGCAGTTGCAGCAACTCCTGCGTCTCGCCGCTATTGGAGATCGCAATCAGCGCATCCCGCCGCGCCAACATTCCGAGATCGCCGTGCACACCCTCGGCAGGGTGAAGGAAAAATGAGGAGGTGCCGGTACTGGCGAGCGTGGCCGCGATTTTCTGGCCGATCAGGCCGGATTTCCCCATGCCCGAGACCACGACCTTGCCTTTGCACTGGGCCAGCAGATCAACCGCTTTGGCAAACCTGCTGTCCAACCGGTCGATGAGTGCCTGGACCGCACGAGCTTCAATTTCAAGCACACGCTTTCCGTCGCCCAGGCTCCCGAGGCTCTTGACGGTCTTGGGGGCCGGCGGCGAGGTCGATTTTAGTTTCGTGGTCTTGCTGCGTCGCATATGCGCAGAACCCGCTCGAGCAAAGATTTCAATTGGTGCAAGGGAACCATGTTCGGCCCATCGGACAATGCCTCATCAGGATTCGGATGCACTTCCATAAAAAAACCGTCGACACCGACGCCAGCTGCCGCGCAGGCCAACGGCTCCACAAACTCGCGTTGCCCGCTGGATTTCGTGCCTCCGCCACCAGGCAACTGGACGCTGTGCGTGGCGTCGAAGACGACCGGGTAGCCGAAACTCCGCATGATGGGAAAGGACCGCATGTCCACGACGAGATTGTTATATCCGAACGACGAGCCGCGCTCGGTAAGAATGATCTGCTGATTCCCGCACTCTTCCACCTTCTTCACGGCGTTCCCCATCTCAGCCGGGGAAAGAAACTGGCCCTTCTTTACATTGACGACTTTGCCGGTGTTCGCAGCGGCGATGAGCAAATCCGTCTGCCGGCAGAGGAAAGCGGGAATTTGCAGTACATCGACGACGTTCCCGGCTTCCGTCGCCTGCTCTTCCGTATGCACGTCGGTCAATACGGGTAACCGGAGCTGGTCCTTCACCTTTTTCAAGACCGCCAAGCCCTTCTCGATGCCCGGACCGCGGAAAGACTTGATGGAGGTCCGGTTCGCTTTATCAAATGACGACTTGAAAATGTAGGGCATCCCCAGCGACTTGGTGATCTCGGCGATGCGGCCCGCCGTGTCTATCACCAGCTGCTCATTCTCAATGACGCAGGGACCGGCGATCAGAAATTGCCGGTTGCCCGCACCGACCTTGAACGACCCGATGTGAACTTCGTGCGTCATGATCTTTGTTTTTCAACTTCCCTTGAGATGCTCAAACCAGTTTTCCGGCGAGGCCGCAGGCGAGTCGAAACCGGAGGCGCACCCTCTGGGGTACGTTGAGGATTTCGATGAGCCGAGAACGAAGCTGGAAGCCGGTTTCAGCATCTCAACCTAGTGCCCGCACTTGCGTCGCAACGCCGCCCCCACGAATCCGCTGAAGAGCGGATGCGGACGGTGCGGGCGCGAACTATATTCCGGATGGAACTGGGTGGCAAGGAACCAGGGATGATTCTTCAGTTCCACGATCTCCACCAGCCGCCCGTCCGGTGACAGACCGCTTAAGACCAATCCCTTCGCGCTCAGCTGTTCACGATAGGCGTTATTGAACTCATACCGATGCCGGTGGCGTTCCCGGACTTCGCTCACCCCGTACATCTTCTGCGCCAACGTGCCCTCGCCGAGCTTGCAGAGATAGGAGCCGAGACGCATCGTCCCGCCTTTGTCGCTCACGGAATGCTGATCGGACATCAAGTGAATCACCGGATGAGGGGACCGTTCGTCGAACTCCGCGCTGTTGGCGCCGGCCAACCCTGCCACGTTGCGCGCAAATTCGATCGTGGCGCATTGCATGCCCAGACAGAGTCCCAGGAACGGCACCTGATGCTCCCGCGCGTATTTGATCGTGGTAATCTTGCCCTCGATCCCCCGGGCGCCGAACCCCCCGGGGATCAATATCCCGTCGGCTTCGCGCAAGATTCGTTCAGTTCCTTGCCGCTCGATATCCTCAGACTCGATCCAATTGATATTCACCCTGGTTTCGTGGTCGATCCCGCCGTGAATGAGCGCTTCGGCCAGGCTCTTGTAGCACTCCTTGAGTCCCGCATACTTTCCCACCAGCGCCACCGTGACTTCGTGCTTGGGATGCTTGATCTTCTGGACCATCGCGTCCCACTCGCGAAGATTCGGCGGACCGGTCTCCAGATGAAGCTGGCGAACGATCAGTTCATCCAGGCCCTCTTTTCGAAACACGATCGGCACTTCGTAAATCGTATCCACGTCCTTGGCGGTGATGACGGCGTCCTTCTCCACGTTACAAAACATGGCAATCTTGCCCTTGAGCTCAGGGGGAAGATACCGGTCCGTGCGACACAGGAGAATATTCGGCTGGATACCGATCTCACGCAGCTTGTTGACCGAGTGTTGGGTCGGTTTGGTCTTCAGCTCTCCGGCGGCGCCGATATAGGGCACCAACGTGAGATGGACGTACAAGACATTCTCGCGCCCGACATCGTAGGGCATCTGCCGGATGGCCTCGAGGAACGGTAAGCTTTCGATGTCGCCCACCGTGCCGCCGATCTCGACGATCGTGACATCCATGCCCTTGGAGATCCGCATGATGGCCTGCTTGATTTCGTCCGTGACATGGGGAACGACCTGCACCGTCCCGCCCAGATAGTCCCCCCGCCGCTCTTTGGTAATGACGGAGTGGTAGATCCGGCCAGTCGTATAATTGCTTTCCTTCGTCAGGGACACCGACGTGAATCGTTCGTAATGACCAAGGTCGAGATCCGTTTCGGCTCCATCGTCGGTCACGTAGACTTCCCCGTGCTGATACGGGTTCATCGTGCCCGGATCCACATTGATATAGGGATCCAGCTTCAAAAAGGTGATCTTCAATCCCCGGCTTTCGAGAAGATTGCCTATGGACGCCGACGCCAGCCCTTTCCCGAGCGACGAGACGACCCCACCCGTCACAAAGATGAATTTGCTCATGGTTGCCCCCACCTTCGGCGTTCGGACCACTCTGATCCGCATAGCGTCCTCATCGACTCGTCACCACCCCTTTGAGCGCTGACTCGTGCTTGTGGAGATCGTACTGCCGGAGTTTTTCGGCGACCTCCGGCACATCCTCCGGCCGGTCTACCCGTAAGGATGCGTGGTTCGTTTCCCAGACCCTTATGCGAATACCGTTCTCCAATCCACGGAGCTGTTCGAGCTTCTCGGCATCTTCCAATGGACTGGTCGGCAGGGACGCAAACCGCAGGAGCGTCTCTTTCGTGTACATGTACACACCCAGATGGATGTAGTGCAATCCGCCGACGACGCGGCGATCGGGATCATCACGCACCAGCGGAATCGGAGCCCTGGAAAAATACAGGGCATGGCCGAGGGTATCCGTTACCACTTTGACCACGGCCGGATTGTGGAGTTCCTCCGTCGTACCCAACACCCGCTTCAACGTTCCCATTTCCGCACCGCTCTGGACGAACGGCTCAATGAGATCGGTCAGCAACTCAGGATTCAGGGGGATTTCATCGCCCTGCAGATTCACAAAATACTGGCCGGCGACCTTGCGCGCCACAGCGGCCACCCGGTCGGTTCCCGTGCGATAATCGCCCGTCACCATCACGGCGCGCCCGCCGAATTGCTCGACCGCCTGTTTGATACGATCGTCATCCGTCGCCACCAGCACATCCGACACAGCACGGCATGCCACGGCCCGTTCATACACGCGCTGCACCATCGGCTTGCCGCCGAGCTTCACGAGCGGCTTGCCCGGGAAACGAGACGAGCCATATCGCGCTGGAATGACGACTGTGACTGAATGCGCGGGCTTATTCATTCCCCAGCGCCTCCGACAACTGCTTGGGTGTGACCGTCGCGGTACCCACCATTCCCACCACGATCCCCGCTGCGTAATTCGCCAGAATGGCCCCGGTCTTGATACTCGCGCCGGTCGATAGGGCCAGCGCCAGCGTTCCGATGACGGTGTCGCCGGCCCCGGTGACGTCGTAGACCTGCCGGGCCTGCGTCGGCAGATGCCAGGAGGCTCCGTCGGCTTCGTACAGGCTCATGCCCCTCTCACCGCGTGTGATCAGGACCGACTGACAGCCTAACCGCTGGCGGATCATCGCCCCGGCTTCATCTATCGCCTGATTATCGTCACCATGCACGCCGGCGGCCTGGGTCGCCTCAAGATGATTCGGCGTGATCACCGTCACACCCTTGTAGAATCCAAAATGTTCGACCTTGGGGTCGACGATGACGGGAATCTTCCTCAAGCCAGCCAGCCGGGTAATTTCAGCCATGACCGTGGCCGTGATAACTCCCTTGGCATAGTCAGAAACCACCACGCAGGACAGCTCCCGCAGGCGCGATTCAACGTATTGAAGAATTCTGCGCTGGAGTGAGGCTTTTAATTCGTTCCGCCCTTCGATGTCGTAGCGGACGATCTGCTGGTTATGCGCGATCACCCGGCTCTTTCTGGTCGTGGGACGATCGTGGTCGATCACCACTCCCCCGCGGCCTGACCGTTTATTGCCGAGTTCCTTCATCAGGAGCCGACCGCTTTCATCCGCTCCGATGACGCCACAGAGATCGGCCTTCCCGCCCAACGCCAGTATGTTATTGAACACATTGGCCGCGCCGCCGAGCCGGAGGGACTCGGATTCGACATGCACGACCGGCACCGGCGCTTCAGGAGAAATCCGGCTGACCCGCCCCATTACATAGTGATCGAGGATCAGGTCACCGACCACGAGAACGGAGGCCTGCGGAAAGCGCTCGATGTGCTGCCGAAGGACTTTCGGCGATGGCAACTGCTGCCGCTCACTCGACTCGTCCTTTGCCGCAGGAGCACTCCTGGTCCTTTTCACTGAATCGCCTTGCCGAATCGTTCCCATCTGACCCACTCCGTCCAGTTCCCCTGCCCGCTCCAGGACCAATAGATGCGAAACGCCTTGCCGCGGATCTTTTCTTCGCGCACATACCCCCAGAACCGGCTGTCGAGACTTTGATCGCGATTGTCCCCCATCACGAAATACGACCCTTCGGGAACCGTGACGGGCCCAAAGTTATCGCGCGGATTGATCGTACTGTCGATGATGCCAGGGTCGATGCGCTGCGTAAAGGCCTTGTCGTCAAGCGGCTCCCCGTTGACGAGCACGACCTTGTTCCGCAACTGAACGGTGTCGCCGGGAGCGCCGACGATGCGCTTAATAAAATCCTTCTCCTCGTCTTCCGGGAACCGGAACACGATGATATCGCCGCGTTGCGGTTTCCCGAAGGCCACCACCGTCTTGGAGGCGTAACAATTTATCGGCGGGAAATTCCATTGGAGCTTGCAGTCCGTCGGCCACTGAAAGCCGTACGACAATTTACTCACTAAAATATGATCACCGATCAGCAATGTCGGGATCATCGATCCCGACGGAATCTTGAAGGCCTGCACCACGAACACCCGAATCGCAAACGCCAGCAACATGGCCACGATGATCGCTTCGGCATACTCCCGAATGACGGACTTCCGGGCGGCATGGCCTTCGCTGCGGGCGGCTAGCCCGGCGCCGGACACCGACGTCTGCTCTGCTCCCGATGGAGAGCCAGACACCTTATCGAGATTCGCCTGGTTCGGATCGGGGCTCATTCATCACCGACTTTCAACAGCGCCAGGAACGCCTCCTGGGGCACCTCCACACTCCCGACGGATTTCATCCGCTTTTTGCCTTCCTTCTGCTTTTCCAGCAGTTTGCGCTTGCGCGTAATATCGCCGCCGTAACATTTCGCGATGACGTTCTTTTTCATCGCGCCGATGGTCTCGCGTGCAATGATCTTCGTTCCGATCGCCGCCTGAATGGCGATTTCAAACATCTGGCGGGGAATCAGTTCCTTCATCTTTTCCGCCATCTGCCGCCCTCGATGGACCGAGCGGTCCCGATGGGTTATGAACGACAACGCATCCACCGCCTCGCCGTTGAGCAGAATGTCGAGCTTGACCAGATCGGACTCGCGATAACCGAGCACCTCGTAGTCCAAGGACGCATAGCCCTGCGTCCGCG
This sequence comes from Nitrospiraceae bacterium, assembly GCA_035454865.1. Classification (GTDB taxonomy): domain Bacteria; phylum Nitrospirota; class Nitrospiria; order Nitrospirales; family Nitrospiraceae; genus Nitrospira_D. Next base: position 11,607 of record DATIGF010000106.1, read on the forward strand.
ACTTGAGTTTGTCGTAAAAATCCAGAATGACTTCGTTGAGCGGCATCTCATAGCTGATGACCACGCGCGTCGGATCGAGGAAGTGCATATCCCGCTGGATCCCGCGTCGTTCCTGACACAGCTGAAGAATCGCCCCCATATAGCGCTCCGGCGTAATCACCGTAGCCAGGATGAACGGCTCTTCAAAAGACTCGATGCTGCTGGGCGGCGGCAACTTGGCAGGATTATCGATCTCGAGCACCTCGCCCTTGGTTGTCAACACGCGATAGACGACCGTGGGCGCCGTCGTAATCAGCGTGAGACCGTATTCCCGCTCCAGCCGCTCCTGGATGATTTCCATGTGCAGCAGACCCAGGAATCCGCACCGGAAGCCGAATCCCAGCGCGAGCGAGGTCTCCGGCTCATACACAAACGACGAATCGTTCAATCGGAGCTTGACCAGCGCATCCCGCAAATCCTCGTACTTCGCCGTGTCGGTCGAATAGAGCCCGCAGAACACGAGCGGCTTGACCTCCTTGTATCCGGGAAACGGCGAACTGGTGGGCTGTACGGCATCGGTCAGCGTGTCGCCGATCTTGACGTCCGCTACTTCCCGCATGTTCGCACAGAGATAGCCGACCTCGCCGGTCAGGAGTTGGGATGCTTTCGTCCGCTTCGGCGTAAACTTCCCGACTTCCATCACTTCGAATGTCCGCTCATTGGACATCACTTTAATCTTCATCCCGGGCCGGACCGCGCCATCAACCACTCGGGTCAGCACGATCACCCCTTGATAGTTGTCAAACCAGGAATCGAAAATGAGCGCCTTTAACGGGGCATTGGGATCGCCGGATGGCGGCGGTATCCGCTCGATAATCGCTTCGAGCACCTCCGGCACACCCTTTCCCTCTTTCGCACTAATGGGCAATGCATCGCTGGCATCGAGTTGAAGAACCTCCGAAATAGAATGCTTCGTCCCCTCGACGTCCGCACTCGCCAAATCAATCTTATTGATGACGGGAATAATAGTGAGATTGTTGGCCATCGCCAGGTTCACGTTGGCAATGGTCTGCGCCTGAACTCCCTGCGTGGCATCCACCAGCAAGAGCGCCCCTTCACAGGCTGCCAGACTCCGCGAGACTTCATAGGTGAAGTCCACGTGTCCCGGCGTATCGATCAAGTGCAACGCGTAGGTCTTCCCGTCCTTGGCTTTATACCGGATGGCCACCGCATGGGCCTTGATCGTGATGCCACGCTCACGCTCGAGATCCATGGCATCGAGGATCTGATCTTTGGCCTCTCGGGCAGTGACAGCGCCAGTCGCGTCTAGGAGCCGGTCAGCGAGGGTTGATTTGCCGTGATCGATATGGGCGATAATCGAGAAATTGCGTATAAGGCTTTGCAAATCCTAGCTCATTTCTGGGGAAAATCGGTTCATTATAGTAACTGCCTCCGAGGTTGTCAAAGAAATCACCCCCCCGTATAATTGCGCGCCGTGCCATGTGTTACCGTCCGCGTCAGACGTCATCCGGCACATGTCGATCGGGTGAAAACCTCCTACCGGTTCCGGCGATTGTCCGATGACGCCCCTGCCACAACGGCTATGAAAGCAAAACCTTCCCTTCGACAATTGATTGATTGGGATCACAGGTACCTCTGGCATCCGTTCACCCAAATGCAGGAATGGGTGCAGGAGGACCCGCTCATCATCGAGCGCGGAAGCGGCCCTTACCTCATCGACGCAGAGGGAAAGAGATATCTGGATGGAACTTCATCCATCTGGGTTAATCTCCACGGCCACCGACACCCGGCCCTGGATCGCGCCTTAAGAAAGCAACTCGACAAGATCGCGCACTCCACCCTGCTCGGTCTCTCCAACCCGCCGGCGATTGAACTGGCGCATGAATTGATCCGGATCGCGCCGAAGGGTCTCGGGCGGGTGTTTTATTCGGACAACGGCTCAACGGCCGTTGAAGTCGCGTTGAAAATGGCCGTGCAGTACTGGCAACAGCGCCATCCGGAAGCCGGCCCGAAGAACACATTTCTTCACTTGAAGCTGGCCTACCACGGCGACACCATCGGCGCTGTCAGCGTGGGCAACATCGAGTTGTTCCATTCGCGGTTCAAGTCGCTGCTCTTTCCAACGGTTGAGGCGGAGCCGCCCTATTGCTATCGTTGTCCGCTGAACCTGACCTACCCGACTTGCCGCATGACCTGCATCGATCCGATTGAACAGATCCTCCGGACCCGTCACCGGGAACTGGCCGGCTTCATCATCGAACCACTGATTCAAGCCGCGGCCGGCATGATCACCCAGCCCCCGGGCTATCTGAAACGAATCCGTGAGCTCTGCACACAATACAATGTCCTGCTAATCACGGATGAGGTCGCCACCGGATTCGGCCGAACGGGCAGGATGTTCGCGTGCCAGCTGGAAGACGTCACACCCGATCTTATGGCCATCAGTAAGGGACTGACCGGCGGCTACCTGCCGCTGGCTGCAACCCTCACGACCGACGAAATCTACCGGGCTTTCCTCGGCACCTACGAAGAGTTCAAAACCTTCTTCCACGGACACAGTTATACCGGCAATCCTCTCGGCTGCGCCGCAGCCCTGGCCAATTTGCAAATATTCCGCACGGAGAAGACTCTTGCCCGGCTACGATCGAAGATGAAATTGCTATCTCGATTGCTCCAGCCGTTGCGCAAGCTACCCCATGTGGGTGATATCCGTTGCCAAGGGCTCATGGTTGGGATCGAGCTCGTCCGGAACAAGACGACCAAAGAGCCCTATCCTATGAAAGCCAGGATTGGCCACCGCGTGGCAGCAGCAGCTCGAACACGTGGACTCCTGATCAGGCCCCTTGGCAACATCATCGTGCTGCTGCCGCCGCTTTCGACATCACAGAAGGTATTGACGAAAATGGTGGACATTTTGAGCGACTCGATAAAAGCTCTACCTTCGAACTGAGCGCGCGAGACAGAACTCAATCGTACATGGGGATCAGTTCACGGGAGAAAAGATGACCACGTGTGATTTCCTCGTAATCGGCGGTGGAGTGATCGGCTTGAGCATCGCCAGGGATTTGCGTGGACGCCTGCCGAACGCCCGCATTATGCTCATTGAAAAAGAGTCCTCCTGCGGTGCGCACGCCAGCGGGCGCAATAGCGGAGTCCTCCACGCAGGGTTCTACTATTCTCCCGATAGTCTGAAAGCCAAGTTCACCCGCCTCGGCAATGAGCGCCTGACCGCCTATTGCGAGGAGAAACGCATCCCGCTGAACAAATGCGGCAAGCTCGTTGTGGCCAAAAACGCCGGCGATCTGAACTCGCTCGACGAACTGTTCCGCCGAGGCCAGGCCAACGGTATTGAGTTACAAGAGCTGACCGAGGCTGAGGCCAAGGAGATTGAACCCCGGGTAAAAACCTATCAACGCGCGCTCTTTTCGCCCCGCACATCCACCGTGAATCCCCTCCATGTAGTGGGGGCGATGCAGCAGGACGCTCTCCATGAGGGCATCCAGATTCACTTCGACACAGCCTACGTGGGACGGGAAGACCGGCGTATACGCACCAACCGGGATCCTATCGAGGCCGGATATATTGTCAACGCGGCGGGCTTGTACGCCGACAAAATCGCCATGGACTACGGGTTCTCGGAGAAGTATCGCATTCTCCCCTTCAAAGGACTCTACCTCTACTCCAATGAGCCTCCGGGTTCGATTCGCACAAATATTTATCCGGTTCCCGACCTCAGAAACCCGTTCCTTGGCGTGCATTTCACGATTACGGCAGACGGCAAAGCCAAGATCGGTCCCACAGCCATTCCGGCCTTCTGGCGTGAAAACTACGAAGGGTTCAGCAATTTCAGGATGGGCGAACTGATCGAAGTCGCCGGTCGCGGGTTAGGCCTCCTCACAGGCGCGCAGTTCGACTACCGACGCCTCGCCGTCGAAGAAATCTCGAAATATTCCCGGAGCAAGATGGTTTCACTGGCCTCAGTCCTCGCGGAAGGCGTGGACGAACGCAACTATCGAAAATGGGGCCGACCCGGGATCAGAGCTCAATTGCTCGACATCACCAAGAAAAAGCTTGAAATGGATTTCGTCTTGGAAGGCGATGACCGCTCCATGCATGTACTGAACGCCGTCTCCCCGGCCTTCACCTGCTCCCTTCCGTTTGCGAGTTACGTCTGCGATCGCATCGATGCCGCACTCGGGTAGCACCCGCTTCGATCAGGACAAGCGAATCTCCCCTCCTACACCAATTTGCAGGAGCTGAGCTGCGCTATCTCTATCCAGAAAGATTTCCAGCTTGCCGCAGCTATTGATGAGCGCGGAGGGAGTGTCGCCTTTCCCCTCACTGTAGCTGACGACCAGCCCGTTAATGGTATGTCCCCCGATATGAATACTGATGGGCCGTCGTCCTTCCACTGTCCCAAATTCTCGCACGTGCTTCGCAGTAATGTTCGAGATCAGATTACCGAATCGATCAACGTACTCGATTTGTCCGACCAACGTCGCACCCTGCCGGATGGGATCCGCAATCGAATGTGTCACGGGGTCATCGATCACTCGTCCGAACGACGAGACCGGCTCCCCTCTTGCCAGCCAGGCCGCGGCCGGCGCGAAGACATCCCGCCCATCGAATGTGGCGCCTTCCGACCGAAGACAATATTGCACGTTCTCAATCTGCCTGATCTCAATGCCACGCTCGTCCTCCAGCACACGACTGAGTAGTCCGTTGTCAGGCGCAAGAAAGTAATGGCGGGATGTTGCGACCAGAATCGGCCGCCTGGCACTTCCGACGCCGGGATCGACGACGCAGACATGGATGGTCCCGGCAGGATACGTTCGGTAGCAGGAATGGAGCACGTACCCGGCTTCTTCAATCCGGTGGGGAGCGATGTGGTGGGAAAGATCAACGATGCGGGCAGTAGGGTGAATCGAAAGAATCACCCCTTTCATGCTGGCGACGAAATAGTCTCGATCACCGAAGTCTGTGAGGAGGGTGATGATTGGGAGTGCCGGAGGCACGTCACAATTCCTCGAACTTGATTTCCACCACCTCGTATTCGACCATCTTGACCGGTGTCTTCACTTCGACAAAATCGCCCACCCGTTTCCCGATGAGCGCCCGTCCCACGGGTGACTGCACGGAGATCTTGTTGAATTTCATGTCGGCTTCATCTTGCCCGACCAAGGTATATTGTTTCTTCGACTGGGACTCCTGCTCGATCACCCACACGGTTGCGCCGAAGACCACGGTCTCGGTGGTCCGCCCCGTGATTTCGACCACACGGGCGTCGGCAAGCTTGGTTTCGATTTCGGCGATCCGCGATTCAATGAAGCCCTGACGCTCCTTGGCTGCATCGTATTCGGCATTCTCGCTGAGATCGCCATGCGCACGGGCCTCCGCAATGGCTTCGATGACTTTGGGCCGCTCAACTTTCCGCAGGCGGTCCAATTCTGCTTTCAGTGCGTCATAGCCCTTTTTCGTAATCGGAGTCGGCATACATCGATTGCTCCTCAATAAACTAGGCCCGATGATACTCTTGCAAGGTTCGGATGGATAGCTCCTTCTTGACCATCGCTTCGATGCCGAGCACAGCCGCCACCGCCCCACGCATTGTGGTGTAGTATGGGACCCCCTTATGAAGGGCTTCCCGGCGAATCGACAGTGAGTCCGTATGGGCCGAGGCGGTTCGAACAGTATTCACTACCAGAGCCACTGACCCATTCTTGATATGGTCGACAATGTGCGGTCGTCCCTCGTTGACCTTATTGACAGTCTCCGCTTCGACCCCTTGTTCCCTCAGGTACGCGGCGGTTCCGCCGGTCGCCTGAATTTGAAAGCCAAGTTTTCGCAATCGTCTCGCGACATCCAAGGCAATAATACGATCAAGTTCTTTTACACTGATAAAGGCGGTCCCTGACTTTGGCAGGACTGCCCCCGCTCCGGCCTGTGCTTTAGCGAACGCCCACCCAAAATCGCCGTCGATTCCCATAACTTCTCCGGTTGATTTCATCTCCGGGCCTAAGAGGACGTCCACCCCGGGAAACTTGTTAAAGGGAAAGACTGCTTCTTTGACCGAGAGATGGGCCGGCTCCGGAGCCTTCGTAAATCCGAGGTCCTTCAGGGTTTTTCCAAGCATCACCTTCATCGCCAATTTGGCCAGCGGGACTCCGATCGCTTTACTCACAAAAGGCACCGTCCGCGAGCCGCGCGGGTTGACCTCAAGCACATAGACCGTTTTGTCCTTTACCGCAAATTGGGCGTTCATCAGCCCGACAACGCCGAGTTCAAGCGCCAACACCTTCATCTGGCGCTCAATGTCACGGACGATGGCCTTGTCCAGCGTATAGGGAGGCAACGAACAAGCGGAATCACCTGAATGCACTCCCGCCTCCTCGATGTGCTCCATGATCCCCGCCACCACGACTGTTTTTCCATCTGAAATCGCATCTGCATCAATTTCAATAGCATCTGCCAGATACTTATCGATCAGGACCGGATGTTTCGGCGATGCCTTGACGGCAGAGTGCATGTACTCCAGCAATCCCCCCTCGTCATAGACGACCTGCATCGAACGCCCGCCCAACACATAAGAAGGCCGGACCATCACCGGATAGCTGATCTTGCCGGCAATGCGCACAGCCTCGTCGACGGATCGGGCCATCCCACTTTCTGCTTGGCGCAGGCCAAGCCTGGTCAGGAGATCACGGAAACGTTCCCTGTCTTCCGCGAGGTCGATCGCGTCGGGACTGGTGCCGAGAATTTTCACGCCGGCTTTCGAGAGCGGAAGCGCGAGCTTCAACGGCGTCTGTCCGCCAAACTGCAATACCACTCCCATCGGCTGCTCCCGATGCACGATATTAAGGACATCCTCCTCCGTGAGCGGCTCAAAGTAGAGCCGGTCGGACGTGTCGTAGTCCGTGCTCACGGTTTCCGGATTGCAATTCACCATGATCGTTTCGACGGCCTCTTCCCGAAGTGCCATCGCCGCATGCACACAACAGTAGTCGAATTCGATCCCTTGCCCGATGCGGTTGGGGCCCCCACCGAGAATCACGACCTTCTTTCGATCCGACGGGCGCGCCTCGCATTCACTTCCATAGGTCGAGTAGAGATACGGGGTATGGGCTTCAAACTCTGCCGCGCAGGTATCGACCCGCTTGTAGGTGACGGATCTGCCTGGACTCGTACGTTGCCTGTTTTTCTCAGATCCGATACGAGCCGTACGGACCGCTGCCCCGTCCAGCTCCATCAACTGTGCAATCCGCTCATCCGAGAAACCCAGTTCCTTGGCTTCCCACAACAATCCGTCCGCAAGCGCAGCGGACGCCCTACCGGACTTGCTCACAAGCGTTCTTTCAAATCCGATGAGGTCCCTGACCTGCTCTAAGAACCACGGATCAATTTTCGTAATCGCAAAGAGCTCCTCATTCGTCAGTCCCAATCGAATCCCATCGGCCAGATACCATAATCGTTCCGGCAGCGGCGTGCGCAGAATCCGGCGAATCTTCTCCAGCGCCTCCTGTTGATTGAACTCCTCGGGAATCCCCCGATCGATTCCGACTCTCGAGGTCAATCCGTAGAGCTCCAATTCCAGCGAGCGGATGGCTTTCTGCAATGATTCCTTGAAGGTACGCCCCATCGCCATGACTTCACCAACTGACTTCATTTGGGTTGTCAGGGTCGGATCGGCGCCTTTGAATTTCTGGAACGCAAAACGCGGGATCTTCACCACCACATAATCGATAGTCGGTTCAAACGAGGCTTTCGTGACGCCGGTGATATCGTTTGTGATTTCATCCAAGGTATAGCCGACCGCCAGCTTCGCGGCGATCTTCGCGATCGGAAACCCCGTCGCTTTCGACGCCAACGCGGAACTCCTGGAGACGCGCGGATTCATCTCGATAACGACCATTTCCCCGTTCACCGGATTGATTCCGAACTGGATGTTGGACCCGCCTGTATCGACCCCGATTTCCCGGATAATTTTGAGAGCCGCATCCCGCATCCGCTGGTATTCTTTGTCGGTCAACGTCATGGCCGGCGCCACCGTTATGCTGTCGCCCGTATGCACCCCCATCGGATCGAGATTTTCGATAGGACACACGATTACGACGTTATCTTTGAGATCGCGCATGACCTCCAACTCGTACTCTTTCCACCCGATGACCGATTCTTCGATCAGCACCTGGCTGACCGGACTCATCGCCAGGGCCCAGTCGATCAGTTTCTCAAACTCTTCGCGATTGTAGGCAATATTCCCGCCGGTTCCCCCCATCGTAAACGACGGGCGAATGATGGCCGGGAACCCAACTGTTTCCAGAATCGCGACCGCTTCATTGCGGTTGTGCGCTGTGCCGCTCTTCGGCACGCGCAGGCCGATTCGCTGCATCGCCAGCTTAAACGCTTCCCGATCTTCCGCCTTATGAATGGCTTCCGCCGACGCACCGATGAGCTTGACCCCATACTTTTCGAGAACCCCGCGTTTGACAAGTCCCACCGTCGTGTTGAGCGCCGTCTGTCCGCCCATGGTAGGCAGCAAGGCATCGGGCCGCTCGCGTTCGATCACTTTCTCCACCACATCCAACGTAATCGGCTCCACATAGGTGCGATCAGCCAGTTCCGGATCCGTCATGATCGTCGCAGGATTGCTGTTGATCAGGATGACTTTATAGCCTTCCTCCTTGAGAGCCTTGCAGGCCTGTGTTCCGGAATAGTCGAATTCACAGGCCTGACCGATGACAATCGGACCGGAACCGATCATGAGAATAGACTGGATATCTGTGCGTTTCGGCATGAAGCCTCTATGGCGGGGTTAGCTGGTTTTCGGCATGGGACCAATCAGCGGCTTGTAGGGGGCCGGTGCGGGCTGCACGCCTCCTCCAGGACCATGGTAGTGCTGCAATGCATCAGGCAGCCACGCTTCGATCTGATTGATACGGGTTAAATCGGACGGGTGTGTAGACAAAAACTCCGGAACGGCCTGCTGGGAACGAAAACAGACTTTGCCGATCATCTGCCTGGGGCACCCGCTCATGCGCTCCCAAAACGGCACCGCCTCGCGCGGATCATAGCCCGCCTCAGCCATCAATCGGAGTCCGATGTAATCCGCTTCGGACTCCTGTTTCCGATTAAAAGGTAAGGATACGTTGACGCCATAGGCGCCCAACAATCCTTGGATCGCGCCTCCTCCCACACCAGTGGAGGCGGCGGCGCCGATGGCCCCCAACTGGGCGATTTGGTCGATGATGCTGCGGCTCATCCGTTCAACCCCGTGCCGCTGAAGCGCGTGGGCGATTTCATGGCCCATGACGGTAGCCAGCCCCGCTTCATTCTTCGTCACATTCAGAATGCCGGTGAAGACAGCCACCTTCCCGCCGGGAAGACAGAACGCATTGACCATCTTGTCTTCTTCGATGACGGCAAACTCCCATTGATACTCCGGCTTGTTTGCCGCTTTGGCAATCCGCTGCCCGACACGCTGTACCAGTTCATTAGTTTCCGCATTGTCACTGAGACGCGCTTGTCGCAGTACCTCGCGGTACGCCTGTTGCCCGAATTCCAGTTCTTTTTCTTCCGAGAAGAAGATCAACTGATCGCGGGCCGTTCCCGGTGCGCGATAACAGCCCCCCAGCATCGAAACGAGGCCTGCTGCCGTCCCCATGCCCCATGCTGTATACACCCCCGCCACGCTTCGCACCCCGAGCGCCAGGAGCGCACGTCGGCCGATCGGAGTCGAGAAGAACCGGTTGATCGATTGATCAGTTGATTGTGCCATTGTGAGTGTTAACCATGAAAATCCCGGTCGATCATCAAATCGACACACTCCTCGTTACGGCATCCACAAGTACATGAACTGCGGCGTTCCCCCTCGAACAAACGACATCAGATCGAGATTGCCGAGACTCGCCAACGGACTCGGTGTCACCAGTTTGGAATAGACATTATTCGAATATTCACCGGGACGGTTGTACATTACCACCCGGGCTTCCGTCAGTCCGGCCTTCTTCTTGGCCGCTGCAACGGCATCTTCCAGATAGCCGATCTCATCAACCAAACCCAGCTCCTTCGCCTGATCCCCCGTATAGATTCGTCCATCAGCCAGTTTCTTGATTTGATCCATCTGCAAGTGAGGCCGCCCTTCCTGCACGACGGTCAGGAAGCGTTGATAGAAGGAATCAATCAAACCCTGGAAGATAGCCCGTTCTTCCGTGGTCATCGTCCGGAACGGCGAGCCCATATCCTTCCGCGGGCCCGACGTGACCGCCGTGGCTTCAACTCCCACCTTCTCCAACAGGCCCCGTGCGTTAACCGTGAGCATGATGACGCCGATGCTGCCCGTGACCGAGGAAGGATGCGCCAAGACTGTGTCCGATGCTGCCGCGATGTAATATCCCCCCGAGGCGCCCACATCCATGATTGACGCAACGATGGGAATCTTCCGGGAGGCTTTGAACATTTTAAGTTCGTGGTGGATGATATCTGAGGCCGTCACCGTACCGCCCGGGGTGTTGATCCGAAGCACAACGGCTTTCACGTTCTCGTCCTGCGTCGCCCTCGTCAGTTGCTCTTTAACGCTCGCGATGAGGCTGGGGGTCGGCATGAGTCCGTCCCCGTCCTGGGAACTGATCACACCGGATATTTCGACAAGTAAGACTTTCGCTTTTCCCGTGCCGCTGACCTGTGTTTCCTGCAGAGGTCCCGGCCCGGGGAAAAGCGGGAAGTTAAAGGTGCAGCCCGCCGTCAACAGCCCTATCAGCAATGCAACCACAAGTCGACTACGCATGATGTTTCTCCATAAGTCGGACAAATTCCTCGAACAGATACGCGGAATCATGAGGCCCAGGGGCTGCCTCCGGATGGTACTGGACTGAAAACACCGGGTGGTCTTCAGAAGTCATCCCTTCAATCGAGTGATCGTTTAAACTGAGATGGGTAATCGTCAGTTTCCCGTACTTCGTTTCGACGACCGGAGCGCGCTTTGGCACCTCACGTAAGGCCCCGGGGATCTGGACTGCAAAGTTATGGTTCTGCGAAGTAATCTCCACCCTGCCCGTCCGGAGGTCCATCACGGGATGATTGGCTCCGTGATGGCCGAATTTGAGCTTATAGGTTTTGAGGCCGAACGCGAGTCCAAGAATCTGATGCCCCAGACAAATCCCGAAGATCGGGTAACGGCCGATCAGGGCGCGGACAGCCTCTATCGCATACGGCACCCCTTCCGGATCACCGGGCCCGTTGGACAGAAATACTCCTTCGGGCTTGAGTGCTTCAACGTCCGCCGCCGATGTCGAGGCCGGAACCACCGTGACCTGACAACCGACATCGACCAACCGCCTGAGGATATTCTCCTTGATGCCGAAATCATACGCAACCACCCGCCAGGGCCTGCGAGCCGCTGAATTCGATCCGGCCTCATGTGACTCCGGAGCCCAGTCGCCGGATCCCGTCTTCCACTCATAGGAACGTTGACAGGTAACTTCGGCCGCCAGATCCCGCCCGACAATCCCGGGAGCATTCTTCGCTTTCAGGACGGCCCGGGCATGGTCAAGAGTCCCGTGCGCAATGACCCCCTGCTGCGATCCATGTTCCCGCAAATGTCTCGTCAGGGCTCTGGTGTCAAGCCCTTCGATAGCCACAACTTTTGCCTCGGTCAGGTACTCGTGAATCGTCTGCCGACTCCGCCAGTTGCTGGCAAGGCGGCTGGCTTCCATCACCACAAATCCCTCTGCCCAAAGCCGGCGAGATTCGGCGTCCTCCGGCGTCACGCCGTAGTTTCCGATGTGGGGACTCGTCATCGTAATAATCTGTCCCTTGTAGGACGGATCGGTCAGCACCTCCTGATAGCCGGTCATAGCGGTATTGAACACCACCTCGCCGACTGTTTCCCCCTCATACCCGAGGGCCCGCCCTTGAAAGACTGCTCCATCCGCAAGCGCAAGCAACGCCGGTTTCATTTTGACCGCTCCATACGGTTGACCCATGTGCGCACTCTGACACCTATCAGCATAAACCCCAAACAGAGATTGACCATATAGAGAGTACGAACCGGCATGTGAAGCTTGAAAAAAGCTTCAAACGCCTCTTTCCTGCCTTCCCCCGCCTTCAACGCGAACGCCTCTGCCTGCCGTGCCGCCGCTAATGGATGCAGGTAGAAGATAATGATTCCCGCAACACACACCATGGCTCCGAAAATCACCGCCTCGGCACGCGTCACAGCGTAGTCAGTCAGCCCGCACCACCGGCGCCAGGCCATACCGCCGGCCAGCACGGCAATCGATCCGAGAACCAGTCGATTGTAGCCTTCGAAGGCGCGTGTAAGGAACAGGCCTCCGGAATCCTGACCGCCGAAGGAATTAAAAACGGCTGGCAACACCGCCGCCACCAACACGATCAATCCGCCGATCCACACGGTCAACGCCACCCATTCGCCGGCAAGACCGATCACGAGCCCCCATTGCGCTCCTCGCCCCACGGCCTACCGTTCAGCTCCGTCAGACTCAAACACCACGCGCCCGCCCACAATGGTCTTGTTGACCCGCCCCTTGACCTTCCAGCCGGCAAAGGGCGTATTGCGACTCTTCGAACGGAATTTACTCGGGTCGACCTCCCACTGTTCGTTCTGATCGACGATCACCACATCGGCATCTGCACCGACTGCGAGCGTCCCTTTTTTGAGCCCGAACGCGGCCGCCGGAGCAGAGGTGAGCTTCTGAATGGCTTGCTCCAACGACAAAACCCCTTCCTCCACCAAGGCCAGCGTCAAGGAAAACGCCGTCTCAAGTCCCACAATCCCGAACGGGGCTTCCGTGAAATCCTGCTGCTTCTCCTGTGTGGCATGAGGAGCATGATCCGTTGCAATCACATCGATGGTGCCGTCGCGCAATCCGTCCTTAATCGCACGCACATCGTCCCCCGTGCGCAATGGAGGATTCATCTTCGCATGCGTGTTATACCCGCGAACCAGATCCTCCGTCAGCGTGAAGTGGTGTGGGCAGGCTTCCGCCGTGACTCTGATCCCTCGGGCCTTGGCCTCCCGCACCATCCGGACCGATCCGGCAGTGCTGATATGCGCAAGGTGAAGCCGCGCCCCCGTCAACTCCGATAGAGACAGGTTGCGCGCCACCATCACATCCTCTGCCGCGGCCGGAATACCGGGCAGACCAAGTTCGGTGGAAACCAGGCCTTCGTTCATGCACCCGCCTTCGGCCAGATGCAGATCCTCGCAATGATCGATGACAGTGAGATCGAAGGCCAGCGCATACTCCATCGCCCGGCGCATGACCAGGCTGTTCATCACCGGTTTTCCGTCATCCGAGATTGCCACGCATCCGGACCATCGCAGATCACCGATTTCCGCCAACTCCTTGCCCTCCGAGCCTTTCGTAATGGCTCCGATTGGAAGCACGTTCGCGAGACCGGCCAGCCTGGCCCGCTCCAGCATGAACTCCGTCACCGCTTGATTATCATTCACCGGATTCGTGTTGGGCATGCAACAGACCGTGGTAAACCCGCCTGCCACCGCTGCCGCGCTGCCGCTTTGAATCGTTTCTTTGTACTCAAATCCCGGTTCACGGAAATGGACGTGCAGATCCACAAACCCGGGGAGCACGAGTTGTCCGTTCGCCTGAATCGTCAGACTCCCGGCAGGCGCCGACAGATTGGGGCCCACCGCTGCAATGGTGTCTTGCTCAATCAACACATCGCCCATCCCGACAAACCGGCCCGGGTCAATCACACGCCCGCCCTTAATCAGAATGCTCACGATTTAGTTTGCTCCTGACATGAGATAAAGAATGCCCATGCGTACGGCGACGCCGTTCGCCACTTGGTCAAGGATCACGGACGAGAGACTGTCCGCGACATCCGGCGCGATCTCGACCCCTCGATTAATCGGACCCGGGTGCATGACGATCGCACCGGAGTCAGCCAACCGGACACGCTCGGCAGTCAATCCGTAGAGTCGTGCATACTCGCGAATAGTGGGAAACAGCGCTCGCCCCTGCCGCTCCAGTTGCAGGCGGAGCATCATGATCACATTTACCCCGCGCAAACCTTCGTCCATGTCGTAATAGACCTTCGCTCCGAGCTTCCCGACCCCCCAGGGCATCATCGTGGGCGGCCCCACCACGCGCACCTCAGCTCCGAGTTTGGTGAGCGCATGAATATTTGACCGGGCCACGCGACTGTGCGAGACATCTCCGACAATCGCCACCTGTAGTCCCTCAAACCCCATCCCCCGCTGGCGGATTGTGTAGAGGTCCAGCAACGCTTGCGTCGGATGTTCATGCCAGCCATCACCGGCATTGATGACCGAGGATTTCACCCCGCGCGCCAGAGTTTCCGCGGCCCCCGCTGAGGGATGGCGCAGGACGATGATGTCGGCCTGCATGGCCTCAATGTTCCGGGCCGTGTCGAGGAGGGTCTCTCCTTTGACCACGCTGCTCGAGGAGGGCGAGAAGTTGATCACGTCCGCGCTCAATCGCTTGGCCGCGAGCTCGAACGACGTCCGCGTTCTGGTGCTCGGCTCAAAGAACAGGTTCACCACCGTGCGTCCTCGCAACGCCGGCACTTTCTTGATTTCGCGGCCCGTCACTTCCTTGAAGGAATCCGCAGTCTCAAGAATGAGCTTGATCTCGTCCACCGACAAGGGCGCCAGACTCAGCAAGTCTTTGCGTTTGAGGCTCATGGCATCCTCCGCTTCACGTCTAGGATGACAAGTGGGCATCCTTCAGGATGCTCAAGATGGCCGTTCAGCAAGGTCGCAGGGAGACGGCGACCGGGAATGCCGCTCGGAGAATGACGCGTTTCGACGCGTCGGGGTCGGGCGGGTGAGAAGAATAAAGTTTTCAGTATCATGCCTTCGAGATGACCACCCGGTCATCCTCTCCGTTCTCTTCCAGCAGGACCTGGACCTTTTCATCGCGCGAGGTCGGAAGATTCTTCCCGATATAACTGGCCTTAATAGGAAGCTGGCGATGGCCGCGATCGACCAATACGGCCAGTTGAATTTCCTCCGGCCGCCCCAGATCCATCAAGCCATCCATCGCCGCGCGAATCGTTCTTCCGGTAAACAAGACATCATCGACCAACACCACGACCTTGTCCGTCATATCGAAGGGCACGGAGGTCTTTCGCAACACCGGCTGATCTTTGCGAAGCGCGAGGTCATCGCGATACAGGGTAATATCCAATTCGCCGATGGGGACCTGCACCCCTTCGATATCCTGAATGCGCTTGACCAGTCGATGGGCGAGATGGACGCCGCCCGTTCGGATCCCCACCAGCGCCAGGTTCTTCACACCCTTGTTGCGCTCCAAGATCTCATGAGCGATGCGAGTGAGCGCGCGGGCAATATCGCCGGCATCCATGATGAGCCGTTCAGGCTCCCGCGCTTTCGTTGTTCCCGTCATCGTCAGTTTCCAGGCATAAAAAAACCTTCTTGCCCCGGTCGGGGAAGAAGGTCGTTCGTTCCACAAACACACAGGTTGCGGCACAACATTGGAGGCTCCTTGCTCACCTCACTGGATGAGCGTTAAAGGCATCTGCATCATATAGGGGCTGTTTCTCTCTGTCAAGGCACCTGATTGTGGGGCTCAGCACCTGTTTCTACTTAAGTATTCAACCCCTTTCGACTCATTCATTCATAGGCCATGAAAACCGGCTTGTGCCCGGGTCCGTCAAAACCGGACAGGAACATGCTTTCTAAGGCCGTTTGATTTCTTCGAGGCTGAACTGTTTGGGGAGGAGAACCGGCAGCACAAGGCCGATCGGATCGCCGCGCTTGATCGTCGTGGGCTTCTCAAGCTGCAGGAGAAAGTTTGCGGTAAAGGCATCATACCCTGGCAACCACTCATAGATATTGGGGGTCCGTTTGTATTCCTGTGTCTTGATTCCCTCCCACACGTGATAGGTGCGCTCGGGATAGTGATAGAAGCGATTCGGGATATCCTTCATCATCAACCCGACGTGCTTGGGATAGTAGAACCGGACGCCGCAGCAAAGCTTCGGAAACCCGCTGTTCAAGATGAGGTCGACGTAGGTACCGGAAAAAGACTTATACCCCAGCAATCGTTCTTCCGGAAGAATCGGCGGAGCCTGCCACTTTACACCCTCTGCGGTTCGACGAATTCTGCAATCCACGGGGGACCGGATCAACCAGCCATACTGCCCCACCGTTCGAACAGGACCGCAATCGTCGGGGATTACCTTGTAGCCGCTGACGGCCAGATTTCGTTGCTCATCCAATGTCATGCCGGATAGTAGTGGCCGATGGGGATGAAAATCGAGCTTCAACCGCTCAGGCGCAAAGGCCGTTGAATATTCCCGCTCCCAGTAAATAACGAACTTCTCGCCCGGTTCCTCGTCCTGATTCGCTTCCCGCTCAAGATCGCTCATAAGAATGACCCTACCGAAATCCAACTCTTCACGCAACCGGACTAAGTCCGCCTGACATGAAACAAGGTAAGCCCCGCCTTCACTCTGGCCCTGGGTAAGATCGTCCTGTGCATGCGAAATGTCGGCAGCATTTCAACGGATTGTTCCCAGCAAACCTGCAATCCCTTTCGCATCAATGCGTCCCGGAGGCCGGCAGATCCTACGACAAATGCATTCCCTTCCGGTCGTAGGACCTCGCGCAGTCTGGCGACGATCAACATCAATTGGGCCGGGGAAGTAAAAGAGTCATAGGGCAGCCATTGGTGGACGAGATCGAAGGGATCCTGACTCGCAATGGCCTCCTCCCATGACGCAGCCGCCACGAACCGGATTCGCTGCAGCCAGTCCCACCGCTGCACTTCAGCACATTGGGTCCAGAGCTGCTGTGCCTGGCGTTGCGCAAAGGCGGCATGACGAATACTGGCCGTATAATCACGCGGCCGATCGAAGAGAACGCAGGTCGAGATCACCGCATCCCCGTTGTCGATCAGCACCCGTTCTGCCCGCGAGAGGATCATCCCAATCTCCTGATCCTCCTCTCCCAAATCCTGTAGGTAGTCAGCTACAAACGGCTGCGCCGAAAGCTCGCCGATCTCCCGGTCATCCTCGGGATAGAACAGCACGGATCCATAGGCGTCAGCAGGCGGCACTGCGGGAAGCCCTTGAACAAATACGGTTCGCCAGTCGAGAGGGCTGAGAGGAGCCTCAGCGAACGAAGCAGGCGCGGTCAACGACTGTACTTCTGCATTCACAACCCTCTCCTCAATCCTGTCCCGTAACACCACCTGCCCGTTGCCTACATGGAGGCTGCGGTCCAACGGCACCACCCGCCGACCGGATGGATTTACATACGAGAGGCCGGCGGAGTCCCCTGCAAGCGTGGCCTTTTGCACGACTCCAGCCTGTAATGTCAGACACAACCCTGGCTTTTCATCAAAATAGCGGACCGGGGGATGAGGAGCGGGAAGCCATGTCACATGATGCGACGTGGTTGGGTCCATAAAGAGCGTCAACGGGCTCCCCCCACCCGGAGCGCGAGGGGTAAAAAAGCTGCTGAACAGCCGGAAAGCTGCTTCGGACGGATAGGTGGGAATCCCGCGATAACGCAAGGACTGCGGGGCTGTACGTGACCGGTTCTGATCATCGTAGAGCCCGCGGATCAGCTCAAATGCCGCAGAGCCGGTTCCTGGCAAAAGCGACTTGAATAGTTCGACCACGGGGAGAAAATCAATATGGTCCCAATGCATCGCTCCCATGCAGGACATGAAACGAGCACGCTCAAATCCCCCATCGTCCAAGGCATAGAACGCGTCTTTCCGGTGCCGAATCGTCGCCATCCCCTTCGCGTCGATGGTGAGATCCTCATCCCGGTAAAACCACCGCACCTCCTCGATCGGAACTCGTAATGCCTGAGCGGCCATAGCCCGTAGATCGTCCGGCGTCAGACTCTGCCAGCCCGGCTTCGTGGCCAGATTCAGTCTGGTTTCATTCACGAGTCCGCCCGGCTTCAGGCCGACCCACTGGCCCCAATCAAGCCGAAATCGCGCCCTCGCCAGTGAGAAATGGTCTGCGGCGTCCGACAACCACTCGCACTCATGTAAGGGATGGCCGGCCGGGTCTGTGGCGAGAAATCGTCGTCCATCGGACCGATAGAAGACCAGGTGCCCGGTCGGAAGGGTTTCAACACGCCCGCCTTCCCGGTCAAAATTATCGGCGAGCGCGCGCGTAGAGGGGAACCAAAGATGCCCGGGCGTCCTGAGCGCAAACGTAACTGGATCGGAGGGCATTTACTCGCGGATCTGGCCGCTCCCCAGTACGATGAACTTAAAACAGGTCAGTTCCTCGAGTCCCATGGGTCCTCGCGCGTGGATCCGCGAGGTACTGATGCCGATTTCAGCCCCGAGACCGAACTGAAAACCGTCATTGAGCCGGGTGGAGGCATTCACGAGGACGGCGCTCGCATCAACTTCTTTGAGGAACCGCATCGAACGACCATAGTCCGACGTGACGATCGCTTCTGTATGCCGCGATCCGTACTGAGCAATGTGCTCCATCGCCTCGTCCATATTTTTGACGATTTTCACCGCAAGAACCAGGTCGAGAAATTCCTTCCCGTAATCCTGCTCGCTGGCCGGCTTGGCTTCAGGAAGCAGCTGGCAGGTCTTGGGACACCCGCGGATTTCGACCTTCGCTGCCACGAGACTCGCGGCGAGCTTCGGCAACAATGTCCGCGCAATGGTTTGGTGGATAAGCAGGGTTTCCATCGCGTTGCAGGTCGAGGGCCGCTGGGCCTTCGCATTGACGCAAATCGCTTCAGCCATCGCCGGATCGGCCGTGGCATCCACATACACGTGACACACACCTGCATCATGCTTCACTACGGGAATGGTCGCGTGCTCGGCAATGATCTTCATGAGCGATTCGCCGCCGCGGGGAATGATCAAGTCGATGAAGCGGTCCTGTTTGAGCAACACCGGCACCAACTCCCGATCCGGTCGCGCCACGAACGTGATCGCACCGGCCGGAACCCCGGCCTTTTCGGCCGCATCAGAGAGGATGGCGGCAATCGCCGTGTTGGATTGAATCGCTTCGCTGCCGCCCCGCAGCACGCAGACGTTGCCGGATTTGAGACAGAGCGCCGCCGAATCCGCGGTCACATTGGGACGCGACTCATAAATAATGCCGATCACACCGATGGGCACGCGTACGCGCCCGACCTGCATCCCGTTCGGCCTCGTCCACATGGAGGGCGTCATTCCAAGGGGATCGGGCAGCTTCGCCACTTCACGGATTCCTGCGGCCATTTCAGCGATCCGTTTCTCCGTGAGGCGCAAACGATCCGCCATTGCTTTTTTGTCCGGAGCGGACCCGAACGCATCCAGATCCCTCTCATTCGCCGAGAGGAGTTCTTCCGTCTTTGCTTCGAGCGCTTCAGCCATCGCAAGAAGAGCCTGATTTTTCAGTGCTGTCGAGAGGGCAGCCAGTTTCCCAGAGGCGCGCTTGGCCTTGGACACGAGCTCCTCGACGTACTCCGGAATCGGTTTCAGTTCCGGTTCCGGTTCAACGTGCTCTTCTGCTTTCTGTAGTTCTGTTTCCACAACATGCCCTTCCGGTGGCGACCATTCAGACTTCAGTTGGCGTCCGTATGCGCAAAGCATACCCCGCCCCTCTCAGAGGGGTCAAGGTAACGCCACACCGATGGCGGGGTAATCAGGGAGATACCGGTGGCGGGGGAGAGCTCGTCATCGCCGGAGCAATACCAGGACTCATTGCTCCGCCCGGCGCTGGCGACTGACCGGCAGGATTCGGCACCGGTTGTACGCCAGGTGACGTCAGAGTAGCCATGGAAGGATTAGGAAATTGAAACACCCAGTCGTAATACGTGGACTTCCCCTCGAAATGGCGGACGGCAAGCGGAAAATCGTGTTGTTTGATCGGCTTGCTCCTGCTCTTACTCCGCACTCCCATGATACCGCCTGTCGGAGAACGCACCAATTCCCATTCCCCATGCGCAACGGGATCAAGGTACACCTTCCTCAAAAACGGCTTGGGCAACCTGGTCAGATCGGCCAGCGTCTGGGGATACACTTCGCCGGGCATGACTCTTCCGGCTTTGGCTGAGGCAGAGTAGAGGGCGAGGGCATTCTGTATTTCAACGCCTTTGGCCAGCAGATCCGCTTCCAACTCCCGTTGCACCAGCGTCTTCACCTGCCGAGCGGCCACCGACATGGCCACCCCTATCAAGACGATAGCAATCATCAACATAACGTACGAGAAGCCGCGATCATCCCCTCTTAATGATGGCAAGCTCATCTGCATGGGGTACCGGTCACTGTTGAGTGGGCGATTCTTCGGACAATGGCACTACTTGGTCAATGCGAGCGCCGGTATCTCGGATCGTCACACTCTCCGGAGTGATCGCTTTGAGCACCAGATGCTCCTCAACGTGATCACCGACTTTCACGACCACGACTTCTTCGTTCTTACTCAGGACGGCGATGTCCTTATTCTGTTTCCGACTCTCACCCAGTCTGAGAAACCCGAGATACCGGTACTGCGCCAGTTCAGTCGCAGCCGCCTGTTGAAGCAATGCCTGCTCCGGTGCCGGACCTTGCTCGCTCGCCTGAACAGGTTCATTGCCGACAGGGAGCGTCCCGTCCGGACTGGGTACGGCAAAAATATTCCGGGGAGCTGTAAAAGTTTCCTCCCGCTGGGTGCGGGCCGACGCGAGCAGTTCCAGATTCACACGCAACCCGCTCGATTTCGCCTTCGTGACCTGACCGGGAGACGCAGGACCGGTGACATTCGTGAGCGGAACACGAACCGGTTCCTTCAAAGCCCCCCATTCCCAGACTGCAAGTCCCACCCACAAGAGTCCCAAAACAGTGGCGAGGAGAGCCTTTTTCTTCGCGTCCATACTTACCTGGCAATCCCCTGCGCTTGGGAATTTGCGTTTTCTGTACGGAGGTAAGCGGCAATCTTGATGTTAAACGTCAGTGTCTGATCTTGCGCGCTCCCGGAACGAGCCAGTTCAAGGTTTTCGATGAAGAGCAGTTCTTCGGCCGTTTCCAGGTCATAGATGAATCGGCGGAGATCCTCGTAGCGCCCGCTCATCGACCCCTGTAGCAGCCCTTTACTCGTGTTGGCCACGAGGGTCGGCTCTGTCTTGTAGGACAGCGCCGGCAGGGTGACTCGGTCACGCTTGGCCTCTTCCGAAATGCCCAACGCCAATGGGGCGAAATCCCTCTCAGCCGGCAACACGGCCCACACTTGGCTCAGATCTTTTCTGGCTTTTCTTGCCTCCCGATGGTGCAGGAGCAGCTGTCGCGCCGAGGTCCATTCCTTCTCCAAACGCTCGCGTTTGGTTTCGGCACCCACGACCCCGACATCGTGCACTACGGACAACCCGAGCAGAAGACCAAGCGCAATTCCTACCCACGGCAGCAAGGGTGCAACCGGCTGCTGTAACAGCAGAAGCATGCGGCTTCTCATCGGGGCTATGCTCCTTCCCGTCGATATCGCAGGGTGACATCGAACTCGACGAGGCCGTTCGCGCCGACCCGATGCTGGGCCAGAACCGGATCCTTGAAAGTGGGGTGATCTTGGAGTCCGACGGTGAATGCCGTGATGTCTTCCAGGCTCATGGCGGTGCCTGTGAGATGGACCGTGGTGCCACCCGTGTCGAGACGAACGCTGCTGAGCGCAAGCCGGGGAGGGATTGCCTGCTCTAATCCACTCAGGAACTTCGTCCAGGAGAATGTTCTCTTTTCGAGCAACTGATTGGCCAAAGCCACCTCAGCCGGCAGCCGCTGCAACGCCCCCTCGGATAAGTCAATTCCTTCCTGCCGGGCCTCCGCAACCAGCTGATTGTCCTGCTGGCGTACTCGATCAAGTTCTGCCGCGATGCTCAAGGACTCCTGGTATCCCAAGACCGCCTGGCCACCATTCCACAGAATGCCCAACATCAGCAGAACACAACTTCCGACCAACAGCATTCTGAGCGGGGCGACATAGGGTCGGTACCGACTGCTCAAGTTAATGTGGAAATGGTCGCGGGTTCCACCCAGCATCGGCAGATGTTTGAGCGGCTCGACGAATCGTCCGAACGTGAGATTCCCCAGCTCCATACTTAAGACACTCCCGCGAGCGCAGCCAATGAGGTCATGCTCCGGTGGCTGCCCCTCGTCACCCAGCCAAGGGCCTCAACCGATTCCCACCCCAGCTGTTCGACAGATAAATCAAGCCCGGCCTCCACCTGTGCTTGCAGGGCGGACAGGTCGCCGTCGGCACACACGACCGCTTCCTTGATGACGGCGGAGGGGTGCCGTTGCTGACAGGCATCCAACGAGGCTCCGCATTCTTCAACGATTTTTTCCAGCAGATCGGTCTTCGCGCTGACTGCCGTGGCGTCGCCCCCCAGGAGTTTGCATCTATAGAACAGCAACCGCCCCCGTTGAAAGACCATTGTCGTCAGCGCGCGATCGGACA
>DATIGF010000107.1:0-8188 GCA_035454865.1 Nitrospiraceae bacterium
CGGGTACAGACGGCCCCGACGCTTTGCCGACCGAGATGTGCGGGGCTTTGCGCGTTTGTCTTGGCGGGTCGTCGCTCTCATTCGCTCTCTAACCCTTCCTGCCTCGCACCTTACGTCCCGAGGTCTGGGCCTCCAGAATCAACTCAGCTACTTCACGTACGGCTCCCTCTCCCCCATTTTTATGACAGACATAGTCAACCGCCGCCACAATGTCCGGGAGCCCGTCTGCTGGGGAGGCCGAAAACCCTACGGCCTTCAATGCTTCAAGATCATTCACATCGTCTCCGATATAGGCTACCTGCTGGAGTGCGAGGCCATGCCTTGCCGCCATCTCCCGGATCAGGGTCAGCTTATCCATCACTCCTTGATGCAGTTCAGGAATGGCAAGCTTCTCCGCGCGGCGCGCGACGATCTTCGTCCGTTCCTGCGTGACAATCGCCGTAATGACCCCGGTCTTCTGCAGCAGTTTGATCCCCATCCCGTCGCGCGTATTAAACTTCTTCAATTCATCTCCCGATTCGGAGTAGTACATGCCCGCATCGGTCAGCACTCCGTCGACATCCATCGCGAACAATCGAATACGGCGAAGGGCGGTCAAAACCGTCCCCTTACTTGGCCGATGAGAGGGATTCAACTTTCGCCTGGTCATCCTGTCACCTGACACACACAACCGGAAACATGTGGCTCGCAAGCCATCCTACCAGGGACTCAAGAGTTTTATAACAGAATCCTGCACCCGGTCGGATCAATGCCGTTAAACTGTCATGGAGGCGGGAGCCGGCTTCCATTGGAGAAGAGAGGGGGGAGCCGTTGATCCTGCGCAATTCGTTTCAGCACATCTCGCCACGAGGGAAGGGTCAGGCTCAGTGATGTGTATCTCTCCCCGCTGAGAACGGAATAGGCTGGACGCCTGGCCGGATGTGATCGTTACAAAGGAAATAGATAACCACATACCAAGGGGAGGCAGGTATTCAATCAAGATACCCGTTGGGAGAGCTCGGGATGGAAACTCGGCACAAGCCGTTTGAGATCCTGGAGCAGGTCCTCCTCATCACGCTCCGGGAGCGTCGTTTGTAGATCCTTCACCCACTGTTCGAGATCGCCGGCTGGAAGAGGAGCGCCAACTGCGCGATTGATCTTGGCGTGGGCCGTACTTTCTACTTCTTCCGTTCCCTCAAAGAGCTCCTCATAAAGCTTCTCGCCCGGCCGCAACCCTGTATAAGCGATTTCGATATCTTTGCCCGGCACAAGACCGGACAACACAATCATGTTTCGCGCAAGATCGGCGATTCTAATCTGCTCCCCCATATCAAGCACAAACACTTCCCCTCCCTGCCCCATGACACTGGCCTGAAGAACGAGCTGAACCGCCTCAGGAATCGTCATGAAATACCGCTTAATCTCCGGATCGGTCACCGTGACCGGCCCGCCTTTGCGGATCTGGTCGGCAAACAGCGGCACGACACTGCCGTTGCTTCCCAGGACATTTCCGAAGCGCACCACCGTGAACTTCGTCCGGCCCCTCTGGCTGAGTCCCTGAATCAAATGCTCCGCAATCCGCTTCGTGGCCCCCATCACACTCGACGGGTTGACGGCTTTATCGGTGGAGATCAGCACGAATCGGTCCACCCCGGCGGCCAGCGCAGCTTCTGCCACCACATGCGTGCCCCACACATTGTTTCTCACCGCTTCTTTTGGATTCAGCTCCATGAGCGGGACATGTTTGTGTGCCGCCGCATGAAACACGATGTCCGGACCGGTTTGCCGAAAAACTTCCGCGACGCGGTCGGGCATCGTGACATCGCCGATGACGGGAAGGACGCCAACACGAGGAAATCCGGCTCTCAGCTCCAGCAGCAATGCATGGAGGGCGTTCTCATATCGTTCGAACAGTACCAGAGAAGCCGGGTTGTAATGCGCGATCTGGCGGCACAATTCGGATCCGATCGATCCGCCGGCACCGGTGACCAGAACCGTCTTGCCCTCGAGCAGAGGATGGAGCTCCTGCCGATCCGTCTGAATCGGCTCGCGCTGGAGCAGGTCTTCCAGACTCATCGGCCGCACTTGTTGTAGCGACACCGGATCGCCCAAGAGCCGTTTCACGCTGGGAAGAATCTTGATAGGAGCCGTACAGCCTTCTGAACCGGCAAGAATTCTCTGCTTCACGGTGGTGGAGGCCGAGGGGATGGCCACGATGATTTCATGGGCTTCCATACGATCCGCCACAGTCTTGATATCAGCCGTCGTGCCCAGCACGGGTATCCCGTGAATCTTCTTCTTGCGTTTGACCGGATCATCGTCCACGAATGCAACCGGACGACTGTTGTAACCCGCATCCGACAACATATCCCTGGCGAGCAACTCTCCGGCGTTCCCCGCGCCGACGATCAACACCCGCCTCGCCGTCGGCCCGATAATCTGTAACCACTCTCGAAACCACCGGACCGCTAATCGGATGCCCGCCAGATACAGACCGCTCAGCACGCCGGTGAGGATGATGACGGACCGGGGATATTCGGTGTGGCCGAGGACAAGATGCACGACCCCGTAGAACACGACGGCGCTGGCGAGCGAGGCCCACAGGATCTTCCCCAGATCATGAAGTCCGACATATCGCCACAAGCCCCGTTGAATGCCGAATACCCATAAGCCGGCCCCGAACACCAGCAACACTCCGGGCAGGTATCTCCACATGATCCCGTCATAGGGAGGGGGAATATCCCCGTCGAAACGCAACGCAAAGGCCGTCAGGTTGGCGGCAATAATAAGACTCAGCTGCGTGCCGATCACCAGGAGAGACCGGTAGTAGAGCAATAGCTGCCCGTATCGCTTTGCAACAGTATGGAAAAACTTAGCGGCGATCTGTCTCATGGTTTACCGGGGACACCGAACGATGCGCGAGGACAAGTACTCATTAATTTGGACACTCACCTGCTCAGACTATCCGACCTGGTCCTCCAATGCTAGAGAACCTGAGCGGGTGACGGGAATTCTAGTCGCATGAGCCGGCCCTTTCTGCTCTGCAAGCATCGCTTCGGCAGCCTGAATCACACGAGTCACCGGCAACGTCTGAAGGCAATCACTTAAACTATTGATGTGGCGATCACAACCTTCGTGCAGACAAGGCACGCAATCCCCCTCCCCCTGAATCAGAAAGACATTTCCCTGTCGTTGGGACCCGCGAGTTCTCCACGGGCTCGGGACTGTCGCGGGAAAGTCTTTGGGCCACGGTCCCCACTTGACCGGATTCGATGGACCGAACAAGACAATAGCCGGAGCGCCGACGGCCGCCGCCATGTGGCTCACGGCCGTATCCGTCCCGACATAGAGAGCGGCTCGACTCAGAAGATAGCCAAGAGGAGGTAACCCGACCTGGCCCACAAGACTTACCGCTGGACCCGGCAATTCCCGGATCACATTCTCACAGGAGGCCCGTTCCTCCGGCGAAGCGCCTCCCGTCACTACCACCGTCAGTCCATGCTCAGTCAGCCATTGCCCGAGCGCCACCCAGCCGGCCACCGTCCAGGCTTTGTAGACAAACTTCGGTGATACGTGCAGTACGGCATACCGTGTCAAGGCATCCACGCCGGGGAATACCCGGCGGACTGATGCTTCGTCCTCGCGGCTCCAACTGACCACAGGAGTCGGATGAGGCTGTACTTCCAACGATTCAAGGAGCCGGAGATTCATCGCGACGGTGTGGGTTGAGAGATTATCGAATGGCACCCACTCATTAAGCAGAATTCGTTTCCACCACGATTTCTTGTCCGTCAGCAGGGTGCCCACGCGATACCGCCCGGCGACCCATGTAAGAAACGTCGGGCGATCCCCGGCCAGCACCGACAACGAGAGGTCATAGTTCCGCCAAAGCGACCAGATCAGCGCCAGCTGCGATCTGACCGGGGCGCGTTCAGCAATTGTCCAGACTCGACGGATCTCAGGCCACGAGGACACCACGTTCTGGGTCCCCTCAAACACGAGCAGGTCTATGGCCATTTCTGGAAACGCGGATTTGAGCGAATGCGCCACAGGAGTGGCTAACAGCACATCCCCGATGCGTCGCGTACATACCACCAGTGCGCTACGAAATGATCTCTTCACTACACTTTTCTCAGAAATGCGAGCATGTCATGCCCTCTATTCAAGAGTCTGGCCGGGACGTTCAGAACTTCACCGAGGACTTTTAAACCCCGGTAGACCACTGGTGACGCCTGATAGGACTCGACAAACCGGACGTGCCTGGTCTCAAGCCATTCGACTCGAAAGCCACAGCGTGCCGCCAACAGATCGAGGGACTGCGGCGTGAAAAAGCTGATGTGCCCGCCATGCCGGTTCACCTGAAAATAATCCCAGCCGCCCTTCATAAACGTGACGGTCCAACTGCCGGCGTTCCCGGTTCCTACGATGAGGACTCCCCGTGCTTCCAGTATTCGCCACGCTTCCCGCAGCACATCACCGGGCTCGCGGAGGTGTTCGATGACTTCGATCAAGGTCGCGGCATGGAAACTCGCGGAAGGAAATCCTGCTTCCGCCAACGTGCCCGGAAAGACCTTATACCCTGCTGCTTGAGCGGCCAGGGCGGCGCGTCGCGCCGGTTCCACTCCCTCCACATCAATTCCACACCGTTGCGCGCTCATCATCAACGCGCCGGTCGAACAGCCGATATCGAGCAGTCGAATGCGGGCCCCCTCCCCCATCCGCAGCATCTCACGGAGATGCGTGAACATCCGGGCTGCCCGAGAATCATGCCGTCCCTGCGATGAGGCCGTGGGCAACGTGCCCGTTGCCGAATCAAACTCTCCCATTGAAGCGATGTAGTCCGATTCGCTGATTTGACTGACCAGTTGCCCGCAGGCCGCACAGCGGAGAAGCTTCCCCTCAGGCAATGCCACATCCGTTTCAACCAGGTCCTTCCCGCACCCGACCGGACAACTGACGATCAAACGATCCGTCACTATTTCTTCTCGCGCCCCACTGGTGCTATGCGGCCGATGTCACGCTGAGCCATACTGATCCACTCCGACCCGGGCCCTGATACTCGTCGACCGCAACAAGTCGTCCAGACGCTTCTGATTCTCCGGGAGACGCTCACGATCCTGCTCCTGATGCCACAAATGAAACACCGGGGCGGCGAATCGCGCATTCTTATGTTTGATCCCGGCATGCAGGAGGCGGATGACCAGATCGGAATCTTCCAGTCCCCACCCCTGATAGGATTCGTCAAGCCCGTTCACGCGTATCAAATCCCTCCGCCAGGCCGAGAGATTGCAGGTCTTGATGCCCTCCCAGCGGTCCGGCGTCCACTTGCGAAACGCGCCATCGGGCAGGGCCATCAGCGGCAGCAGACGATTCACATCGCGCCGCAACCAGGCTAGCGCCCACGCAGCCCAACTCCAGGTATGAATCGGAATCCCCTCACGCAGCACCTTCTCGGTGAATGCCCGCCTGAGTAACACGCGGTTGGCTCCGAGGAAAAATCCCGGCTCGGCCAACCGCTTGTGGGCCTTCACGAAATCATGCGACGGGACACAGTCGCCATCGGTGAAAATCAGATAGTCGGCGCTCGTCGACGCGATCGCCCGATTGCGGATCGCGGCAGCCCGGAACCCTCGATCCTCCTGCCACACATGATTCAGCGGCATCACCTTCCGCCGCGTGAACCCGTTCACAACCTCTGCCGTTTCAGGGGTCGACCCGTCATCTGCCACCACGAGCTCAAAGTCATGATCACTCTGGTCACAGTATCCTTCCAGCACTGCCGCCAGCGCGTCCGAGCGGTTGTACGTCGTCACAATCACCGCGGTCTTCATTCAAACGATGACCCGCCGGGCCGGCGTAGCGCCGCCTGTTTCGGAAGCGGCCAGGCTTCCTGAACTTCAAATCGCTTGGCGTACCGGTAAAACGTTCCCTCGAAGTTTCCGAAGGCAATGACAAATCCGGCCCACCCGTCTAGAAAGCCCCGCTTCGCCACATAATGTTTGAGAAACGACCAGATCCCGTGAAACAAGGCCGTGCCCATCGATACGCGTTTGTCCGCCAGTTTCAGCGCCCCGAGCGTGGAATACCGGTTCGCCTTCCTGACGACTTCTTCGAAGTTCCTGAACGGAATCTGCCAGATCGCCTGTTCGAGTCGACCGACCGGCTTCGGCGTCAACAGTTCGTACCCTTCATGCACGGGGGACTCCACATACTTCATCGCGCCCTTGCGAAACAGCTGCGGCTGGCGGAAATTCGGATACCAGCCGGAGTGGGCCACCCAGCGCCCCATGAAATAGTTCCGCCTCGGCACGAGGTAGGCGTCGTGGGCGGGCATACCGGCAAGCAACCGAAGCACTTCGTCGCGAAATTCCGGCGTGCATCGTTCGTCGGTATCGAGGCTCAGGATCCACTCGTGGGTGCAGGCTTCGACCGCGCGATTGCGCAAATGGCCGAACCCCTGGAACGGAATCTGGACAATCCTGGCGCCGAGGTCCTGCGCAATACGATCGGTCCCGTCGGTACTCGCGGAATCCGCGACGATAATTTCATCCGCCCACAAGACACTCTGGATCGCGTCCGCGATCTTCTCGGCCTCGTTGTAGGCGATAATATACGCGGAAAGCTTCAACATTCTTCCTCCATCGACCCATAATCCCCGGCAGCCAATGCTGCGCTGATCATCCAGGCAAGAAAGAGCCCCTCCGTATGATCGATCAGCAACGAGTTGAACGCGCAGCCGATCGCCATCGCGACCACGACGCCTTGTCCCAGCTCTCCAGAAAGGTTTGCGGTTCCAAGCCGCAATTTCCACCAGAGGATTCCAAATACAGCCAGAAGAATCCCCGCGCCGGCGACTCCCAATTCCGCAGCGGTTAGGAGATACTGATTATGCGGATGAGCCGGTTTGACCGCGGCGGGATCCGTGACCCACTCGGCATAGGCACGGGCAAAGCTGCCGGTCCCCACCCCGACTATCGGGTGAGCCGCGATCAGTTTCGCGGTATTCTTGTACCACTCCAATCGAACCCCTACCGAAGAGGTTTCCGGAGCCACGGTTTCGGTTTGTGCCCGCTCCATTTCCGCCGCAGTCTTCTCCACACGCCCGTGAAACACGGGAGACACCACATACGAGACGGCGATCAGCATCATGACCGCCGCCGCCCCGACGAACAAGCCGCGAATCCCGAAACGACGTTCGCACCAGAAAAGAATCAACGCGCTCAAAACGACCTGCCCGGTCCGTCCCTGAACGAACATGAACACATCCACCGCGGCGCACAGGGCCAACAGACCCAACCCAAAGCGTCGCCATGAAATCGTTTGTCTCACCGCAACCGACGCGAACAGGAGCGCAGCGAATGCCATGAGAATATTGTGAGTGATCTCGTGTCTGAATACCGTCGCATTATCCTGATTGCCATGGAACCAAGCCCCCGGGGGAGTCCAGCCCGCCGCGAGAAGCAGTGAGATCGTAAGCGTCAGAAGCATGCTGCCGCCAAATCCCCATAAACCCCGCTGGCGTACCATTGGGTCGACAAAGAGCGGAACAAAGACAAGCGGGAGCAGAAAATCATCGTATTTCCAGAGGTGCTTCGCCCGTTCCGCCATGGGGGCAAGTCCATGAACGGTCCCCAGTGCAATCAGGACAAGAAACCCCGGCAGCAGGAGCGTGAGCCGGTTTTGACGAACAATCCGGGGAAGCTCTGCAAATGCCCCGCTAATGGTCCAGGCGGCAACGGTGACGACCAAGAGGATCCCGTCGAGGCTGGTGGAAATCGGAAGGCTGAACCCCAGCGCCGCTGCAGCCCAACCTGCGACCGATCTGGCATGAGTCCGGATAGCTTCCCGCGTCACCACAATCACTTCACCGCAAACGCGATGAGTGATTTCCGCAAGGACGGCACAAGATCCTTCACGGAAGTCCCGATGGATTTGACCCGCTCCAGCCCCTCCCGATACCGCCGGGACCGGAGGAACTGCACGTCAATCTCGCGAAACCCCGAAGCTCGGAGCAGGATCTCGAGATCCAATCGCGTGAATTCCCGGTTATGGCGACGAGGGTAAAAGGACATACCTTTATAGAGAATCGGCGTCGCATACAAGTAATGCTCTTCGTAGTCGTACGTGATGTGCTTCCCGCGCAACATCCGGCTGCGATTTCTGAAACTGGCGGCATTCGGCACATCGAGTTCGACGATGCCGCCGGACC
>DATIGF010000108.1:0-9615 GCA_035454865.1 Nitrospiraceae bacterium
CTTCTTTCTCGCATCGTCCTCGTTAATCCAAGGTTTGAACTCTTCACCCTTCAACCCGGGGAAGGTCAGCATGAGGTTTCCGAGGTCGCCTTTGGGATCGATAATGATGGCGGGGATATTGTCGATGGCCGCTTCTTCGAGGAGGGAAAGACAGAGCCCGGTTTTGCCGCTCCCGGTCATTCCGACGCAGACGGCGTGCGTCACAAGATCTTTCGAGTCGTAGAGCAACCAGCCCGGCTTGGCCTGTTTCGTCGCCAGGTCGTACGGACGGCCGAGGTAAAACATGCCGAGTTTTTCGAAATCTTCAGCGGTGCCCGCCCCGGAGGTTTGCTGAGACGCTTTCGACTTAGCCGGCTCTTTCTTTTTCGGCGGCATGGCTCACCATTCCTTGAAGACAAGAAACACCGCCCCCACCATCAACCCGAACCCGGCCAGATAGTTCCACTTGAGCGGTTCTTTGAGGTACAGCACCGAGAAGACGCAAAACACGACCAGGGTAATGACTTCCTGAATTGTTTTCAATTGGGCCGCGGTGAATTCATAATGCCCGATCCGATTGGCCGGTACCTGGAAACAATATTCGAAGAAGGCAATGCCCCAACTCGCTACGATCACGATCCACAACGGCGAGTCCTTGTACTTCAGATGTCCATACCAGGCAAAGGTCATGAAGATGTTGGAGACGGTGAGCAAGAGAATGGTCTGCATGGGCCTCCTTGTCTATTCATTCACATACTGCGGCTGAGGGCCATTGGCGCCGTCAGCCGCTCTTGCCCTTTCCCTCTTCACGGGGGTGGGAGGGATGGATCGATCAGGAGTCGCCATCGCGGGCGCGGCGAGACAACAGCCAATAGAGTGCCGCTGTGCGACGACCTGCGACCATCGGTCGCGCTTCAGAGGAGCACGCGGCCAACGTTGAGGAGGCATTAGCAGTCCCTACCCATCGCATCATGGCGACTCCCGAACGATCCATCCCTTTCTAAACCCCCGCTTCTTTCAGCACCTGCCCTGTGTAGGATCGCTTCGACTTCGCAATTTCTTTCGGTGGTCCTTCCGCGACAATCTCGCCGCCGCGATCGCCGCCTTCGGGACCCAGGTCGATGATCCAATCGGCGTTCTTGATGACGTCGAGATTGTGTTCGATGACGAGCACCGTGTTGCCGGCTTCGACGAGGCGATCCAGCACATCGAGCAGTCGCTGCACATCCGCGAAGTGGAGCCCGGTCGTCGGCTCGTCGAGAATGTAGAGGGTCCGCCCGGTGGCTCGCTTTGATAACTCGCGCGAGAGCTTCACCCGCTGCGCTTCGCCGCCGGACAGCGTCGTGGCGGACTGGCCCAGCTTCACATAATGCAGCCCGACGTCGTGGAGCGTTTGGAGTTTGGTCTTGATCAGCGGGATGTGTTCGAAGAATTCCAGCGCATCGTCGACTGTCATATTGAGCACATCGGCGATGCTCTTGCCCTTGTGGTGAATCTCCAGCGTCTCGCGGTTGTAGCGCTGCCCCTTGCAGACTTCGCAGGTCACATAGACATCCGGGAGGAAATGCATCTCGATTTTAATCAGCCCGTCGCCCTGACAGGCCTCGCACCGCCCGCCTTTGACGTTGAAGCTGTAGCGCCCCGGTTTATAGCCGCGCGCGCGCGACTCCGGCAGATTCGAATAGAGATCACGAATGTAGCCGAACAATCCGGTGTAGGTCGCCGGATTCGAACGCGGGGTGCGGCCGATCGGCGATTGATCGATATCAATGACCTTGTCGAGCGCATCGACGCCCTTCAATTCTTTGCAGCCGTCAATCTTCGGTTTCTTGTGGTAGAGGAGTTGGGAGAGCGAATGGAAGAGGACTTCCAGCACCAGCGTGCTCTTCCCGGACCCCGATACGCCGGTGATACAGGTGAAGAGTCCCAGCGGAATTCTTGCCGTCACGTTCTTCAGATTATGCTTCTGCGCGCCGACGACGGACAGAAACCCCCTGGCTTTCCGCTGCCGCTGCGGGACGGAGACGGTCTGGACCCCGCGCAGGTATTGCCCGGTCAGCGAATCGGGATCGCCCATGACCTGTTGCGGGGTGCCCTGCGCAATGACGTGCCCGCCGTGGGAGCCGGCCCCCGGCCCCATGTCGAGAATATAGTCCGCCGCCTGCATGGTTTCGGCATCGTGTTCCACCACCACGACCGTGTTGCCGAGATCGCGCAAACGCAGCAGCGTCTGGAGCAGCCGTCGATTGTCCCGTTGATGCAAGCCGATCGAGGGTTCATCGAGGATATAGAGAACACCGACGAGCCCCGAGCCGATCTGTGTGGCCAGCCTGATGCGCTGCCCCTCGCCACCGGACAGTGTGGCCGCCGCACGGTCAAGCGTAAGGTAATCGAGGCCGACATTGACGAGGAACCCAAGCCGTTCGCGAATCTCTTTCAAGATCCGATGCGCGATGACCAACTCCCGATCGGTGAATTTCAGCGATAGAAAAAAGTCTGCGGCGGCCCGCACCGACAGGTGCGTCACTTCGGCAATGGACTTCTTGGCAAGCTTGACCGAAAGACTTTCCGGCCGAAGCCTCGCCCCTTTGCACACCTCGCAGGGTTCCAGCAGCGTTAAATCTTCCTCCTCGGGACAACCCGGCGTCATGGCATAGCCGATTCCGTCGCAGGCCGGGCAGGCGCCATGGGGGCTATTGAAGGAAAAGACGCGCGGCGTAATCTCCGGGTAACTCACGCCGCAGCGGATGCAGGCGAGCTTTTCGCTGTAGAGCAGCGTCCTCCCGTCTTCGGACAGCACCGCAACCAGCCCGCCGGCAAGCCTCAAGGACGTCTCGACTGAATCGGCCAGCCGGCGCATCAAGGCCTCACCCGGCTTCATGACCAACCGGTCGACGATGATTTCGATGGTGTGTTTCTTCTGCTTGTCGAGCACGATGTCGTCGCCCAGATCGACGATCCTGTCGTCGATGCGGGCCCGGACATAGCCCGCCTTGCGCATTTCCAGCAGTTCCTTCCGGTATTCGCCCTTGCGCCCGCGCACGATCGGCGCGAGGATCTGAAACTTCACCCCCTCCGGCAACGAAGCGATCGCGTCGACCATCTGCTGGACGGTCTGCGCGGTGATCTCTTCTCCGCATTGAAAGCAGTAAGGCCGCCCGACGCGGGCGAACAACAGCCGCAGATAGTCGTAGATCTCGGTGACCGTGCCGACGGTGGAACGGGGGTTGTGGCTGGTACTTTTCTGTTCGATGGAGATGGCAGGAGACAGGCCCTCGATTGAATCGACATCCGGCTTGCCCATCTGTTCGAGAAACTGCCGGGCATAGACGGACAGCGATTCGACATACCGCCGCTGGCCTTCCGCATAAATCGTGTCGAAGGCCAGCGACGACTTGCCGGATCCGCTCAGGCCCGTAATGACGACCAGTCTGTCGCGCGGAATCTCGACGTCGATGTTCTTGAGATTGTGCTCCCGCGCACCTTTAATGATGATTGAGTGACCCATAGACCTCAGCGGAGCGATCAGCGTTCAGCTGTCAGCATCCGATTCCGACAACTCAGAACTCAGCGCTCTCGGAAGTGCGGCGGGATTATACCATGCGAGCCGCCTCGCCTTGACAAAGCTCGAAGGCAGGTGCTACCACGCTTCCAATGGTACGAGCCGAACAGCCGCCTATGACGCAGGATTCACAATCTCCGCCTCAAGCCGTGTCCACCTGGTCCGGCCAGGCCCGTGAGCGGGCCGTGCAACGGATGTTCACGGCGATCGCCGGTGTCTATGACCTGAACAACACGCTGCTGAGTTTCGGGCTGCACTACCGCTGGAAAAAATTCACAGCCTCGTTGGTCCCGAAGACTGAACAGGGGACGACGCTCGATGTCGGAGCCGGCACCGCCGACCTCGCCCTCCTGGTCGAGCCGCGGATGGGGGTCAAGGGCCGCGTCATCGCCTCGGACCTGAATCATGCGATGCTGGCCGAAGGGCTTAAAAAGGTCGGCAGCAAAGGTTTGGCCGGCAGGATCACCTGCCTGCAGGCGAACGCCGAGCATCTGGGATTTGCGGATAACACGTTCGATGCCGTGACGACCGGCTTCTGTATGCGGAACGTCGGAAACTTACCCCAAGCAGTCGGCGAGATTCGCCGCGTCATGAAACCCGGCGGACGCTTTGTCTGCCTTGAATTTTCACGCCCGGTGTTCGGTTGGCTGCGCGCGCTGTATGATTGGTATTCGTTCAAGCTCCTGCCCTGGATCGGCACGAAAGTCGCGCGCGACACCACCGGCGTCTACGAATACTTACCGGCTTCGATCCGCACATTCCCGGATCAGGAGCGGCTCTGCCAGCTCCTCCGCGAGGCCGGCTTCCGGCAGGTGGAATACCGCAATCTCACTGGCGGTATAGTTGCAATTCATATAGCCACGAAGTAGGCGAGAGGTACGAGGCTAGAGGCAATGGGCAAGATATTTCGTTTCTTACCTCTAGCCCCTTGCCCCTAGCCCCGGGCGTGAGATGAAATCAATTTTATACATCTTCCTCCCCTGCAAGAAGGTCTATCCGATCGGGATTACCTACCTGGCCGATTTCATTCACCGCCGGAAGCCGGAGGTCCGCCAGCAGATCCTTGATCTATCGCTCTTTCCCGTCTCGCAGCGCAGCCAGGCGATTCGCGATGCAGCCACGGCCTTCAAGCCGGAGCTGGTCTGTTTTTCCTGGCGCGACATCCAGATCTTCTCGCCCCACGAAGGCGACTCGTCCCTGGAACATGCGTTCAATTTCTATTTCGCCAGCAACCCGCTCAAGCGGGTCATGGCTTCGATCGAAGGTCTGAAACAGCTCTACCGCTACTACAGCCACATTTACGCCATCCTCTCGTACCCCTGGCTCGTCCGGAAGGAGGTCCCGAACGCGCAGATCATGATCGGGGGCGGCGCCTTCACGGCCTTTGCCGATCAGCTGATCGAGAGATTGCCCGAGGGCACCATCGGATTGTTGGGCGAAGGCGAGGACGCCATCTTGAAAGTGATCGAAGGCCGCTCCATCGAGGATGAGCGATATATCGTCAAAGAAGGGAAGCAGATCCGGAAGGGCCGGCAGGGATCGCCGGCGCTGTTGGACGCGCTCACCGTGGATTTGCCCTATCTGACGTCGATCTTCCCCCAATATCGCGAGTACCAAGGGGAGGCCATCGGCGTGCAGACCAAACGCGGCTGCCCCTACGACTGCGCCTTTTGTCTTTACCCCTATATTGAAGGCAAGCGCGTCCGTTACCGACCGCCCGATATGGTGGTGAAGGACATTTCCCAGCACTACCACCAATGGGGCACGCGCCGCTTCTGGTTCACCGATGCCCAGTTCATCACCGGCAAAGAAGCCTATCCCCAGTGCACGGAGATCCTGGAACGGATCATCAGCGAAAAGCTGGAGATCGAATGGTCGGGCTATATCCGCACGTCGCTGATTACGCCCGAGCTGGCCAAGCTCATGGTCCGTTCCGGCGTCGGTGACCTGGAGGTGGCAATTACCTCCGGCTCCCAGGAGGTGCTGAACAACCTGCACATGGGATTCAAGCTCGAACGGCTGTACGACGGATGCCGGTATCTGGCCGAAGCAGGCTTCAAAGGGAAAGTCATTCTGAACTATTCATTGAACAGCCCGAAAGAAACCGAGGAGTCTCTGCTCCAAAGCGTGGATTCCTACAAAGTCGTGGCCTCGATCCTCGGCGAAGAGCGGGTGTTCCCCCTCATGTTCTTCCTGGGCATCCAACCGAACACCGACCTGGAACAGCGCCTCCTGGAAGAGGGGTACCTCTCGGCAGGCTATAACC
Source organism: Nitrospiraceae bacterium (assembly GCA_035454865.1). Classification (GTDB taxonomy): domain Bacteria; phylum Nitrospirota; class Nitrospiria; order Nitrospirales; family Nitrospiraceae; genus Nitrospira_D. The sequence continues at coordinate 5,808 of DATIGF010000108.1, forward strand.
CGTTGATGCTGACCCCGACCAGTATTCGCAAGCTCCTCTACAACCCGGCGCCCCTGAACAAGTTCATTGCCAAGGCCTGTCTCAAAGCCTGGGAGCGGAAAGAGGGCAGCCGCGACCCCCGAAAGTGGACCGGTTCGCTGTCGCAGAGTGAGACGACAACCGGAAAATATGCGGATGCGAATCTGATGCGAGGCATTGAAGGAAACTCAGGGCGTGATGCGCTCCTGTCGCTGGAGGAAATCCTTCGATCGCGGAGATCAACCGTCAATCGTCAACCGTCAGTCGAGGCGGAACCGTCCAAAATATAAACGTGTAGCGTCCTCGTGAGAGGCCTAAAGTGGCCCTCTGCGTATGAGCTACTGACGACTGCCCCGACCACTCGTTTTACGTTTGATCATTGACGATTGACGCATTCCGGCCTTCTTGCATTCCAAATCAGCGCGGTGCTATCATGCCCCTTCTTTTAGGCCGGGGGATCTCGTCAACCGTTTGTTTTTTCCAAGGTTTACGACAACCAACCCTGGCCAAGAGTGCTCCAGGAGGAGGCAGCTCAATGTATAAGACGATTTACGTCCCGGTCGACAATTCCGACCATTCCAATACAGCGGTGGACGTCGGTGTCCACATGGCCAAGACGTTTGGATCCAAGATTGTTGGAAGCCACGTGTATGCGGCCAAGATGCATGACAAACGCTTCAAACAAATGGAAGCGGGCTTGCCCGAGGAATACCACGATGAGAAGGAGCTCGACCGTCAGCGCCAGATTCATGATTCGCTGATTACCCGTGGGCTTCAAATCATCACGGACTCCTACCTCGACTACGTCGACAAGAAGTGTAATGAGGCCAATCTCCCGATCGAGCGTCGCTCGCTCGAGGGGCGGAACTGGAAGGTCCTCGCCGAAGACATCAATACCAACGCCTACGATCTCGTCATCATGGGCGCGTTGGGCGTCGGAGCCGTCAAGGATAGCGTGATCGGCAGCAACACCGAGCGCGTCGTCCGCCGGGTCCGGAACTCCGACATGTTGATCATCAAGAATACCCAGCCGATGACGGGCGGGAAAATCGTCGTCGCCGTCGACGGCAGCCCCTATTCCTTCGGCGGGCTCATGACCGGCCTCGCATTGGGGAAGGCTTTCAACATGCCGGTCGAGGCCATCTCTGCGTTCGATCCCTATTTCCACTACGCGGCGTTTCACAGCATTTCCGGCGTCCTGAACGAAGAGGCTGGCAAGGTGTTCCGCTTCAAGGAACAGGAAAAGCTGCACGAAGAAATTATCGACAGCGGCCTGGCCAAGATCTATCAATCACACCTGGACATCTCCCGTGAAATCGCCCAGGCCGAGCAGACCGATGTGAAGACGACCCTGCTCGACGGCAAGGCGTTCGAAAAGATCATCCAGTATGTGCGCAAGGACATTCCGGCTCTGCTGATCGTCGGGCGGATCGGCGTCCATAGCGACGAAGACATGGACATCGGCAGCAATACGGAAAACCTTCTCCGGAGCGCCCCCTGCAACGTGCTGATTTCCAACCGCAAGTATGTGCCGCCGATCGATACCCAGGCGGAATACACGATCGCCTGGACGGAAGAAGCCCTGCGACGGATGGAAAAGATCCCGGTCTTCGCTCGCGGTGTCGCCAAGACCGCCATTCACCGCTATGCGATCGAGAAGGGCCATACGATCATCAGCAATACGGTCGTGGATTCCGCCGTCGGGCATATCCTCCCCAAGGGCGCGATGGACGCCATGCGCGCGCTCGGCGGCAGCCTTGAGGCAGCCGGAATCGACCGGGATAAGATGCAAGCGGACGATTCGGTCGCCAAAGACCTGATGGGCTCGACGCTCAGCGGCATGATGACCGGAATCGTGGAAGAAAAACCGAAAGTCAGCGCGGGCACGCAGGCCTACCTGGACCGGATGACTCAAAACTACTTTGTCTGTGACGGCTGCGGATACATCGGCAAGGGTGACACGCCCGTGAAGTGTCCCGTCTGCGGCGCCGCAGGGGACCGCTTCAAACTAGTGGACAAGAGCATCTTCGAAGCAGCCGCGAATGCCGAAGGAACCTTGGAAACGGATCTGGCCTACGATGACGTGCCGATGCAATGGACAAAGGATGCAAAGGAAGCGATCCGCGCAGTGCCCGCCGGCTTCCAGCGTCGACGGGCCAAAGCCAAGATCGAAAAGACCGCCCGGAAGCTCGGCATGACCACCATCACGCTCGAATACGCGGCTCCCATGATCAAGGAAGCAGCCTCAGAAGACTATCAGCCGATCTTCGCCAACAAAGGCGCGGGAACGTCGCCGGAAGCCGAGGCCAAACTGGCGGCGGTGAACGGAGGCGGGACCAACGGTACCGGGGCTCATGAAAACGGCAATGGCCACACCGAGGCATCGCCCTATACCTGGACCGCCGATGCTCAGGCGAGACTGGATCGCGCGCCGGAAGGCTTCATGCGCGACTGCACCAAGGCCCTGATCATCAAACATGCGGACAAAATCGGCACGACCCACATCACGCTCGAAGTGGCCAACGAAGGAATCGAGCAGGCGAAGGGCTACATGGAGGATGCCATGAAGACCGGCAACCTCAAGGACATGATCGCCAACCTGACCGGTAAGTCAAAGTCCGGGGCCGGCCACTGATGGGGAAATCGCTGCCGATCCTGAATATCCCGTCTCTGCCGGGCGCGCTGGGATCTTTTCAACAACAGGTCTCCCAGTTCTTCACACCCACGCCCAAGGGAGAGGGCCCGTACGACGGACGAACCGTCGACGACTTCAAGCCGTATCTCGTTGCGCTGAACCTGACTAAACGCTGCAACCTTAAATGCGATCACTGCTATCTCGATGCCACCACCAAGGCGGCCGGGGGAGACGACGAGCTGAGCACCGAGGAGTGCTTCAAGCTCATCGACCAGATCGCAGAGGTGAACAAGGGCTGCCTGCTCGTCATCACGGGTGGTGAACCGCTGGTGCGGCCGGACATCCTCGACATTGCGCGGCATGCCGTGAAGCTCGGCTTTATGGTCGTCTTCGGCACGAACGGCATGTTGATCAATGATCAGATGGCCAAGACATTGGTCGAAATCGGCGTGATGGGTGTGGGGATCAGTATCGATTCACTGGATGCGGCGAAGCACAATTCTTTCCGCGGAGTCCCCGGTGCCTGGGAAGCGGCCGTCGCGGGCATCGAAGCCAGCAAACGCAACGGCCTTCAGTTCCAGGTGCACTTCAGCGCGCAGCCGATGAATTATCAAGAGCTGCCCGCAGTCATCGAGTGGGCCCACAACCTGGGCGCGCGGGTATTGAATGTCTTTTTCATGGTCTGCACCGGACGCGGCGAGGAGCTCACCGACATCACTCCGGCCCAGTACGAAGAAGTCCTCGGCTATCTCGTGGATTGTCAGGATAACTACAAGGGCATGCTCGTCCGCGCCCGTTGTGCGCCGCATTTCAAGCGATTGGCGTATGAGAAGGACCCGAACTCTCCCATCACGAAAGCCACCGGTTACATGGGTGGCGGCTGTCTCGCCGGCACGAACTACGCGCGCGTCACGCCGAACGGCGAATTAACCCCATGCCCGTATATGCCGCTGTCCGCCGGAAATATCCGCCAGAACAGCTTCGTCGATCTCTGGGACAAATCGGATGTCTTCAACTCATTTCGTTACCCTCAGCTGAAGGGCAAGTGCGGCGATTGCGAGTACACCGACATCTGCGGCGGCTGTCGTGCCCGCCCCTATGTCGACCACGGCGATTGGCTGGATGAAGACCAGTGGTGTCTCTATACCCCAAAGG
>DATIGF010000109.1:0-5004 GCA_035454865.1 Nitrospiraceae bacterium
GGTCGAGATGGTCATGCCGGGGGACAACGTGAGCGTGACGGCCGAGTTGATCAGCCCGATCGCGATGGATCAGGGGCTGCGCTTCGCGGTGCGGGAAGGCGGCAAGACCGTCGGCTCCGGCGTCGTCACCGAAATTCTGGCTTAATGCTGATAGCTGTCAGCTGACAGCTTAGGAGTACAGAGTGAAAGTCGATCAGCGGATTAGAATCAGGCTACGTGGGTTTGACTACCGAGTGCTGGATCAGTCGGTGGCGGAAATCGTCGAGACCGTTCGGCGCAGCGGCGCCAAGGTGGTCGGTCCGATTCCGCTACCCACGAGAATCGAAAAGTTTACCGTCCAGCGATCGACTCACGTGGATAAGAAGTCTCGCGAGCAGTTCGAGATGCGGACACACAAGCGGTTGCTAGACATTATGGAGCCCACACCGGAGACGATGGATTCGTTAATGAAGTTGAATCTGGCCGCCGGTGTCGACGTCGAAATCAAGTTGTGAGCTGGGCGCTGTCGAAGGACGGAATGCAATGACAAACGGGTTGCTCGGTAAAAAATTAGGCATGACCCAGGTATTTGATGAGAGCAGGCTGACGCCTGTCACCGTCATTGAAGCGGGTCCGTGCCGTGTGGTGACCGTCAAGACGAAGGAGCGCGATGGTTACGAGGCCGTCCAGCTCTCCTTTGGTGAGGTCAAGGAGCGCAAGCTGTCCAAGGCTGAGCTGGGTCATCTCAAGAAGAACCAGGCTCCGGCCAGCCGCGTCTTGCGCGAGTTCAAGAAAGACGGCGAGGTGACGGTCGGACAGTCGGTCACGGTCGGGATATTTAAGAAGGGCGATTGGGTGGATGTGATCGGGATCTCGAAGGGTAAGGGATTTCAGGGTGTCGTCAAGCGGCATCACTACGCCGGAGGCCCTGAGTCTCACGGGTCCATGTTTCACCGGGCCCCTGGTTCGATCGGGGCGAGTTCATTCCCTTCGCGCGTGTGGAAGGGGAAGACGCTGCCGGGCCACATGGGGGCGGAGCGGGTCACTACGCAGCGGTTAAAGGTAATCGAGTCGCGGCCTGATGAGAATCTCCTGTTTGTCCGCGGAGCCGTGCCGGGTGCGGCAAATGGGATCATCGTCGTTCGCAAGTCGAAGAAGGGTTAGGTCATGCCCACGGTCGATGTAGTCGATTTGAAGAAGAAGAAAGTTGGAACGGTCGATCTGCCGCAGGAAGTCTTCGGGTGCGAGCCCCGCGCGGCGTTAGTGCACGAGGCCGTCATCATGCAGCGGGCCTGCGAGCGCCAGGGGACAGCCTCCACGTTGCGTCGCGGTGAAGTGAGCGGATCGGGCAAGAAGCCGTGGAAGCAGAAGCATACGGGGCGGGCTCGCGCCGGGTCGCTTCGTTCTCCGGTCTGGCGTCACGGCGGGAGCGTGTTCGGTCCGAAGCCGAGAAGCTATGCCTATTCAATGCCGCGGAAAAAATATCGGGCGGCGCTCCAAAGCGCGCTGTCGGCCAAAGTGGCGGAGAGCAAGCTGTTCGTCGTGTCCGATCTTTCGCTGCAACAACCAAAGACGAAATTGCTGGCGCAAGCGCTGGGACAGTTCAGCGGAGGCGATTATGCGTTGGTCATCGCCGGTGAGGGGCAGTCGGGTGTCTTGCAGGCTGCGAAGAATTTGGCCGCGGTGAAGGTGCTCAGCGCTGACCGGTTGAATGTGTACGATATCGTTCGCGCCCAAGTGGTCGTGATTCCTGAGCGGGAACTCGGTCGCGTGAAAGAGGTCTGGTCATGAAAATGGATGTTCACGCAGTCCTCGTCCAGCCTCTCCTGACGGAAAAGATCACGGGTCTCCGTGAAAAGACCAATACCGTGGGGTTCATCGTGCACCCCGATGCGAATCGGGTGCAGATCAAGCAGGCCGTCGAAGCGCTTCTGAAGGTAAAGGTCGAGAAGGTCAATGTGATGAATGTCCGTGGAAAAGTGAAGCGCCTGGGTCGGTTCTCCGGAAAGCGCTCTGACTGGAAGAAGGCCTTCGTCACCCTTAAACAGGGTGAAAAACTTGAGATGTACGAAAGCGCCTAGCTGAGTTCAGGAAGGTAGGACTAAAGTCATGGGGTTGAAATCGTATCGTCCAACGTCGCCCGGCCGTCGAGGTATGACGGCTGTCACGACCGAGGAATTGTCAAAGAAGAAGCCGGAAAAGTCGCTGACGTCCTTTCATCTTCGAAGCGGCGGGCGGAATAACGACGGCCGGATGACCATCCGTTTTCGTGGGGGCGGGCATAAGCGCTTGTACCGGACGATCGATTTTCGTCGCGACAAAGCCGGGATTCCGGCGCGTGTCGAAGCCATTGAGTACGATCCGAACCGATCTGCCCGTATTGCGTTGCTGAAGTATCGGGATGGCGAAAAGCGCTACATCCTGGCCCCGGTCGGGTTGAGCCTCAACGACGAAATTCAATCCGGGCCCCAGGCTGAAATCCGTCCCGGGAACGCCCTCGCATTGTCCAGTATGCCTTTGGGAACGACGATTCATAACATCGAGTTGAAGCCCGGCAAGGGCGGACAATTGATCCGGAGTGCCGGGGGGTTCGCCCAGGTGATGGGGCGCGATGGCGAATATGTCCAGGTCCGGTTGAAGTCCGGAGAAATGCGCCGCATTCTGGGAACCTGCATGGCGACGGTGGGGCAAGTCGGGAACGTCGATCATGAGAATGTCAGCGTCGGGAAAGCGGGGCGGAGCCGGTGGAAGGGAAAGCGGCCGCACGTTCGCGGTGTCGTCATGAATCCGGTCGACCATCCCCACGGCGGTGGTGAAGGCAAGTCAGGGCAGGGAAATCCCCATCCGGTGTCGCCCTGGGGTCTGCCGACGAAGGGATACAAGACCAGACAGAACAAGAAGACGGACAAGTACATCATCGCTCGCCGTAAGTCAGGAGTGCGCAATGCCTAGATCGATTAGTAAGGGCGCATTTGTTGATGGGCATCTGCTGAAGAAAGTGGAGCAGATGAATCAGACGAAGGATCGGAAGCTGATTAAGACCTGGTCCCGCCGTTCAACGGTGGTTCCAGACATGATCGGCCATACGTTTGCGGTCCATAACGGCAAGAAATTTATTCCTGTGTTCGTGACTGAGAATATGGTGGGTCACAAGCTTGGAGAGTTTGCGCCGACCCGGTTCTTCAAGGGACATGGCCAGGCGAAAACGGAAAAAGCTGTCGCACTCAAGTAGTCCGGATACCGGAGCCCCGGGGAAGAGATAGGACCAGGACATGACAGAAGCACATGCGATTCTCAGATTTGTTCGTGTCGCACCGCGCAAGGCGAAGCCGGTGGTCGACATGATTCGTGGACAGCAGGTGCCGATGGCGCTGGCGATGCTCAAGCATACGCCGAGGCACGCGGCGCGTGTGGTGGAGAAAATCCTCCGTTCCGCCGTGGCGAATGCCGAGCAGAAGGAGATGGGGGACAGTGAGTCGATGGTCATCTCCAAGGCCTTCGTCAACTGCGGCCCGACATATAAGCGATTTCGCGCCAGGTCCATGGGGCGCGCGAATGCGATCCAGAAGCGGACCAGCCATATCACTGTTGTGGTGTCGGCGCCGACGATTGAAGGCAAGAAGAAGAAATAGCGGACATTCAGTTACCGTTCACTGAGGCATACGTCGTATGGGTCAGAAAACACATCCAATAGGTTATCGGCTGGGCTACAACTATACCTGGAGCTCTCGTTGGTACGCGGGCAGAGAGTACGCCAAGCTGCTTCATCAGGACATCAAGATTCGGAAAATGGTGAAGGCCAAGCTCTACCATGCCGGCGTGGCGAAAGTGGAGATCGAGCGATCGGGGGATCAAACCCGCGTGATCATTCACACCGCCCGCCCGGGAATCATCATCGGCCGAAAAGGGGCGGAAGTCGACAAGCTCAAGGCTGATCTTGAAAAGCAGTACGGGGGCCAGGTCTACATCACCGTGAAGGAAATCAAGAAGCCGGAATTGGATGCGCAACTCGTCAGTGAGAACGTTGCGACCCAACTGGAGAAGCGGGTGGCGTTTCGACGCGCGATGAAGCGCAGCGTCCAGTCGGCCTTACGGCTTGGTGCGCAGGGGATAAAGATCATGGTGGCCGGTCGGTTGGGCGGTGCGGAAATCGCACGGACCGAATGGTATCGGGAAGGGCGGGTACCCTTGCACACTCTTCGCGCCGAAGTGGACTATGGATTTGCGGAGGCGCATACCACCATGGGTCAGATAGGCGTAAAGACCTGGATTTACAAGGGGGAATTGCTTCCCGCTCAACCAATGAAGTCCGAATCGGCCCTTGAGCGTCGGCTTGGTTAAGGAGATCGAGTTGTGTTAGCGCCAAAGAAAGTCAAGTTCAGAAAAATGCAGAAGGGCCGCATGAGGGGCAAGGCCTATCGTGGCGGACAGATTACGTTGGGGGAATTCGGGCTGAAGGCGTTGGAGCCGGGATGGGTCACCAGCCGTCAGATTGAAGCCGCGCGCATTGCGATTACTCGCTATGTCAAGCGGGGCGGGCAGGTGTGGACGCGTATTTTCCCCGATAAGCCCATCACCAAGAAGCCGGCAGAGACTCGAATGGGAAAAGGGAAGGGCAATCCTGAGTACTGGGTTGCCGTCGTGAAGCCCGGCCGGATTCTCTATGAGATGGACGGAGTCACGCCCGAGATCGCAAAAGAGGCCTTCCGGCTTGCGTCCCACAAGCTTCCCGTTGCTACCAGGCTGGTCGTACGGGGAGAATTCAGCTAAGGCGTTTGTGCGTGAGTGAGGAGTTGAGGATATGGCGTTGGATCTGAAAGAGCTGAGACAACTGACTGGGTCTGAGCTGGCGGATAAACAAAAGCAGCTCGTGCAGGAACTATTCAATCTTCGTTTTCAGTTCGGCACCGGGCGTCTCGAAAATCCCATGCAGATTCGAAAAACGAAGCGGGATATCGCCAGACTGAAGACGGTGATGACCGAGGTGTCCAAGAAAGAAGCGAAGGCTAAAGGGTTATGACTATG
>DATIGF010000110.1:0-5571 GCA_035454865.1 Nitrospiraceae bacterium
GGCGATGATGTATTTATCGCCCTCGATGGCGGAAAGAAATTCGATCTCATCCGTGACGCGCCCTTTCACGACTTTCCGATACGGCGCTTCGATAAATCCGAACTGATTGATCCGGGCGTAGGTCGCGAGCGAGGTAATCAACCCGATGTTCGGACCTTCCGGCGTTTCGATCGGACAAATACGACTATAGTGGGACGGGTGCACGTCGCGAACTTCGAATCCGGCCCGTTCCCTTGTCAAGCCGCCCGGACCAAGGGCCGACAGGCGTCGCTTGTGCGTGATCTCAGCCAGCGGGTTCGTCTGGTCCATGAATTGGGACAGCTGGCTGCTGCTGAAGAACTCCTTCACCGCCGCCACAACGGGCTTCGCGTTGATCAGATCGTGAGGCAGAACGGTTTCCATATCGAGGAGATTCATGCGCTCCTTGATGCTCCGTTCCATCCTGACCAATCCCAACCGGAACTGATTCTCAAGGAGCTCACCGACCGATCGCACACGACGATTGCCCAAATGGTCAATGTCGTCGATCTCCCCCTTGCCCATCTTGAGATTGACGAGGTACCGGATCACTTCAACAATGTCCTGCGCGGTGAGCGTACGCTGTTCGAGCGGCAGGTCCAATCCAAGTTTCTTATTGAGCTTGAGGCGACCCACCGGAGAAAGGTCGTACCGCTTGGAATTCAAGAACAGGTTGTCGAAGAGGGCCCGCGCCGTATCAACGGACGGGGTCTCACCAGGACGAAGGCGACGATAGATTTCCACCATCGCTTCTTCCTTCGAACCGATCTTCTCCATTTCCAGGGTATCCAGGATCACCGGCGTCGCAGTTGCCATGTCCAGATAGATGACCTTGAACTCTTCAACGTCGCTCTCGACGATCTGTTCCACGATTTCAGCGGTCAGCCGCTGATTCTTCTCCGCCAGCTTGTTCTTCTTGGAATCGACCAATTCCGTGAGAAGGGCGCGGCCCACGAGCTCCGTCGGGAGGAGCGGGATTTCCTTCACCCCGGCAGCCTTCAGTTTGGCGATCAACCCCTTGGTCAGCCTGGCGCCTTCCCGCACGAGCGGTTCCTTCCCGCCCTTGTCCGTGACCTCCGCTGAGCAGCGAAGGCCGTGATGGATCTCCGCATCCAGCTTGCGGAACATCTTGCCCTTCGACACCCTGATTTCCTCGACTGGGTAGTACATCTTCAGCAAGTCGTCGCTTGAAAAGCCGAATGCCTTCAACAAAATGGTCGTCGGCATCTTCCGGCGGCGATCGATACGGACGTAAAGAATGTCGCGCGCATCGAACTCAAAATCGAGCCAGGAGCCGCGGTAGGGAATAATGCGCGCGGAGTACAGCACCTTGCCGCTCGCATGGGTCCGTCCTTTGTCGTGCGTAAAGGAGGCCCCCGGCGAACGATGCAGCTGACTGACGACCACCCGCTCGGTGCCATTCACGATGAAGGTCCCGCGCTCGGTCATCAGCGGTAATTCACCGACGTAGACTTCCTGCTCGCGGACGTCGAGCACTTTCTTCCGAGGCCCCTTGTCCTCCTTGTCGAACACCACCAGACGAACGCGCAGCTTCAGCGGCACCGCAAAGGTCATGCCCTGCTCAAGACATTCCCGCTCGTCATATTTTGGCGTACCCAAGGTGTAGCTCGAAAATTCGAGCATCGCCGTATTGTTATAGTCGGGGATCGGAAATACGCTCGCCAACGCCGCCTGCAACCCATGATCCTTGCGCCGCTCCGGCTCGACTTCCATTTGCAGGAATTCTTCGTAGGAGCGCTTCTGGATCTCAATGAGATCAGGAATATCGATGTTGGTTCGAATGCGAGAAAAATCTTTCCGTTCGACGAACTCTTGGAGAGTCGTTTCGGGCATTCCCACTCCTCCACGCGCAATAGTTGGGGATGGGCGCCGCGATCACCGCGGCGCCCACATACATCCGGACGCCGGGACTTACTTCACTTCGATCTTGGCGCCGCTTTCTTCGAGCTTCTTCTTCATCGTGTCGGCTTCTTCCTTGGCCACGCCGGTCTTCACCGGCTTCGGCGCGCCTTCCACGAGATCTTTCGCTTCCTTCAGCCCGAGGCTGGTCAACTCGCGCACCACCTTGATGATCTGAATCTTCTTGTCGGCCGGAGCAGACGCGAGGATGACGTCGAACGCCGTCTTTTCCTCGGCTGCGGCTGCCGCGCCACCGCCGGCGGCTGGAGCCGCGGCCACAGCGACCGGAGCGGCCGCAGTCACGCCAAAGCGGGTTTCCAGTCCCTTCACGAGTTCCGCCAAATCGAGGACGCTCATGCCCTCGATGGCCTTGATCAATTCTTCCTGTGACAATTTTGTAGTTGTTGCTGACATGTCTCCCTCCCCTTTCCGTTTGTCCTCAATGGCTGCAATGACTCTCACAAATTTCGACAAGACTGCACTGAGCGTATAGACCACACCGCGTATCGGCCCTTGCATGGCCGAGAGCAGCATGGCAATGAGCACTTCTTTCTTCGGCAGCTTCGCGACAGCCGCCAACTCCGCCGGCTGCACGATTTTGCCTTCCAGCACCCCGACCGTAATCCGGATCTTCTCCTCGCGCTTCTCCGCGCCGATGAAATCCCGGAGCACCTTCGTCGGCAACACCGGATCGTCGTAGCCGATAACAACCCCGGTAGGCCCCTTGAGATGCGACTTCAGACCGGCCAGGATCGTCCCCTCGGCCGCACGAGCCGCGAGCGTGTTCTTGACGATCCTGTATTCCGCCTTCGCGCCCCGGAGTTGCTTGCGCAATTCCGTCACCTGATTCACCGGAAGGCCGACACATTCCGTCAAGATGGCCAGTCGCGCTCGACCGAATTTCTCGGTCAGGTCTGCAACTGCGGTGGCTTTCTCTTCCTTCTTCATACGTGACCCTTTCTCTCCACGGTCCTAGGAATATTCGCGCGGTCCTAGCTCCACTGCTTGGTCAATGCGACGGTGTCCAACTTCACGCCGGGACCCATCGTACTGGAAATCGTGGCACTCTTGAGATAACGGCCCTTGCATGAGGCCGGCTTGGCCTTGATGACGGACTCGATGATCGCCGAGGCATTCTCGTACAGCTTATTGAGATCGAACGACACTTTTCCGACCGGCACCTGCACGATACCCGCCTTTTCGACCTTGAACTCCACCCGCCCCTTGCGAATGTCGGCGACGGCCTTCCCCACTTCGAAGGTGACCGTGCCGGTCTTCGGATTCGGCATCAGTCCGCGGGGCCCGAGCTGCTTGCCGAGCTTACCGACCGCCGCCATCAGGTCCGGCGTGGAAATCGCGCAATCGAAATCCATCCACCCGCCCTTGATCTTCTCCATCAGATCGTCGGACCCGACATAATCCGCGCCGGCCTGACGGGCCTCCTGCTCTTTCTCACCCTTGGCAAACACCAGGACACGGACCTTCTTGCCGGTGCCGTGGGGGAGCGATGTCGTCCCGCGAACCATTTGATCGGACCGCTTGGGATCGATCCCCAGGCGGAGCGCCAGATCCACCGATTCGTCGAACTTCGCATACGCCGCCTTCTTCACGGCATCGACCGCCTCGCGTAATTGGTATACGCGCGGCTCAACTTTCTCCAGGGCCGCCTTCATTTTCTTTCCCATACCTACGACTCCTTCTCTCCCTCGATGTTACCCTTGAATAACAACACCCATGCTGCGGGCGGTTCCTTCGATGATCTTGACGGCCCCTTCCAAATCGGCCGCGTTCAGGTCGGCCATCTTTTTTGCGGCGATTTCGTTCAATTGCTTCCTGGTGATCTTGCCGACTTTATCCTTCTGGGGCACACCTGACCCCTTGATGATACCGGCGGCCTTCTTCAACAGGTCCGATGCCGGCGGCGTCTTCATGATGAAGGTAAAGGTTCGATCTTTATAGACCGTGATGACGACAGGGATGATGCTGTCGCCTTCCTTCTGGGTCTTGGCGTTGAACTGCTTGCAGAACTCCATGATGTTGACCCCGTGCTGACCGAGCGAGGGGCCCACGGGAGGAGCCGGATTGGCTTTCCCCGCCGGAATCTGCAACTTAATCTGCGCTGAAACTTCCTTGGCCATGGCATTCTCCTCAAAACGTCGTATGTATCCGTCCGCTGTCTATCTCTGACCCAACTCCTAAATTCGCTCGACTTGCAGGAACCCTAATTCGACTGGAGTCGACCGACCGAAGATACTCACCATGAGCTTCAGCCGGCTGTGGTCCTGATCAACCTCGTCCACCAAGCCGTTAAACCCGAGGAACGGGCCGTCGACGATCCGAACGTTGTCACCCTTGATGAACTTGACCTGCTCGCGCGGCCCGGACTGGCCCGCGTCGACCTGCTTGAGCAGCGACTCAACTTCATCGTCGGTCAGCGGCATCGGCATCGCCCCGCCGCCCACAAACCCGGTGACCTTGGGGGTCTCCTTGATCATCTGCAGCGTTTCATCGCCCAACGGCGTTTCCAACTCAACGAGGACGTAGCCGGGGAAAAACTTTCGCCGGGAGGTCCGTCGCTTGCCGTCCTTGATTTCAATCACGTCCTCCGTCGGCACGAGCACCTGCCCAAGCTTCTCGACGAGCCCCATCTGGTTCGCGCGCTCCAGCAAGCTGGTCTTCACGCGCCCCTCAAACCCCGCGTACGTATGAATGACGTACCAGTTCTTCGTCATGCACCACCCTTAGGTCTACAGATCTCAGCCACGCCAGACGCTCCCTCGTTCCGCTCAGTTGGCCGCTCACCGAATCAGATGATCTTGGCAACCAGCCAGACAAGAAATGAATCGATCACCGACAGATACAGTGACATCAGGATGCAGAAGACAATAACGACAGTCGTCGAACCGATGGTTTCCGCACGGGTCGGAAAGGAAACCTTCTTCATTTCCCCCCGCACTTCCGTGATGAACAATCGAATCGAGTCGGTCATGCGCTTGAACATCTAGATCCTCCGTCCCTACTCTCTCACACTCCGAAGGCCGAACCTGCAGGAGCTCTCCTGTCGCGCCCATCAAGAGCGCTCCGGGTCGAGCAAGCCGTCACGCCAACAACCAACTCTCCAAGGCGCCTATCCGGGCGCCAAGAACCACCACAGGGCGCCCGGTACGAGCGAGCTTGGGGTGGCAGGGGCACTAGGATTTGAACCCAGACTTTCGGTTTTGGAGACCGACGTGCTGCCATTAACACTATGCCCCTACGACGCCTGTCGAGACCGGCCACAGGGCCGTCACTCGACCTACTTCACTTCCTTATGAGGCGTGTGCTTCCGGCAGAACTTGCAGAACTTGTTTCGCTCCAACCGATCAGGATCGTTTTTCTTGTTCTTGTTGGTCGAATAGTTCCGCTGCTTGCAGAGCGTACAGGACATGTCAATAATTTCACGCATCTCAGCTCTCCCGCAGCCGCCTGTCGGCGGCCATCAAACACAGTTACGCCAGAATTTCGGTGACGACGCCGGAGCCGACGGTCTTGCCGCCTTCCCGCACCGCGAAGCGCAGCCCCTGATCCATCGCGATCGGGCTGATCAACTCGGCCGTCACGCTCACGTTGTCCCCCGGCATGACCATCTCGACC
>DATIGF010000111.1:0-6537 GCA_035454865.1 Nitrospiraceae bacterium
CGCCTAACAACTCTGCCTTCTCCTGATCGCCTAATCGGTCCTTGAAATAGCCCAGGATGTGCTGCAACACATTCACATGCTTGCGCACCGTCGCCTTCACGGCCAGAGCCTCCATGAAGAGTTCGCCATACTTTAGGGCCAGCTCCTTGGGACGGTGGCGCTCCGCTTGACCGACCAGCCTCCCGAGGACTTGATAGTGCTGCTGGCTATGGGAGAGGAGCAGATACTTATGAATCGTGTGAAACCGCACCACCGACTGTCTCGTCACGCCGTCTTGAATCAAATCCTGATACCGGCGGTAACAAAACACGCGTTCAATAAAATTCTCTCTGAGCGGAGCATCACAGAGCCGCCCCTCCTCCTCGACGGGAATCAGCGGGAATTGCCCGACAAAAGCGCGCGCGAAGACTCCAGCGCCATTCCGGCTCGGCATCCCATGCTCAGTGTAAACACGGACCCGCTCGATGCCGCAGCTCGGCGAGCCCCTTTTAAAGACGAAACCGGATAGATCCAGATCTCCCAGCTCTTCAAGGCGATTCGCGGTCATTGCCTCCAGCGCCCGGGTATGATCCTTCCCGCTCTTGATCGTCAGGAGCCGGGGATGCTGGGGATCGCCGACCAGTCGCATCGCCTCCCGCGGAGTACCGAGGCCAGCTTCGACTTCCGGACAGACAGGAACCCATTCCACGTAGCGCCCGAACACATCGGTCAGGAAGTTATCCCGCTTATGCCCTCCGTCGAACCGGACTTCATCACCGAGCAGGCAACGGCTGATCCCCAGACGGAGCGGCGCGGTCGTCATCGCGTCACCTGCTGTTTTCCGAGATCCAAATATTCCTGGCGGGCCTGCCGGTGATCCACGATGGCCGCAGGGTAGTCGTCCCCGATGCGACAACCATATCGAACCTGCTCGTCAATCGTCATCAGCTGTGGCTCGTGAATCGATTTGCCCGCCACCCTCGCCAGTTCCGGTACGTATTCTCGAATGTAGGCCCCTTCGGGATCGAATTTCTTGCTTTGCAGGGCCGGGTTGAAAATGCGATACCCCCGCATGGCGTCCGTGCCGGTCGAGGCGCACCATTGCCAATTGCCGTTATTTGCCGCGACGTCCGCATCGAGCAGGTGCTGCATGAAGTAGCGCTCGCCGCTCTGCCAGTCGATCCGAAGATCCTTGATCAGGAACGAGGCGACGATCATCCTCACGCGGTTGTGCATCCACCCTGTCCGATTGAGTTGCCGCATGCCTGCGTCCACGATCGGATAGCCGGTTTTTCCATGACACCAAGCCTGAAATAACCGATCTCGCTCCGGCCCTGGCTGACGCGGCGGTGGTACCATCACATTTCTAAACGGCCCGTCCGCGACGCGCGGGAAAGCCGTGAGGACCTGCTGGAAAAACTCGCGCCAGATCACTTCGTCGATCCACGTGAGCACATCGGGGCGAGAGACCCGCTCTCCTTTGGACAACGCGCCCAATGCGGCATGCACCGCCACGCGCGGCGAGAGTGTACCAAAACGAAAGTGCGCCGACAGTTTTGAACTCCCGTCGATAGCCGGGCGATTGCGGCCATCGACATACTGGTGGATGGGACCATTCAGAAACCAGGCCAGCCGCTTTTGGGCGCACCGTTCACCCGGCTCGATCCATGGCGTTACCGGATCGTATCCTAAGTCTTCAGCCGACGGCAGGGAAGGAGGGGCGGGAAGCGAGGAGGCCTTCACAGCCGTTAAATTCTTGGGAATAGGAAGGGCCGATGGTTTCGTCGCTTGCCACTTGGTCCACCAGCGGGCGCGATAGGCACTGTACCGCTGCATCGGCTCGCCGGTGGCGCCACGCACCTCTTCCGCCTCGAACACAACATGGTCCTTGAAGGTGCGAACGGCCACACCCAGCTGAGCCAGTCGTTGCTGGACGGTACGATCTCGTTCGATCGCCCCCGGCTCATAGTCGCGATTCCAATAGACCACATCGGCCTTGCATTCACGTGCGGCTTGAACGACCTCTTTCACTGGTTCACCGCGACGCCAGCGGAGCCTGACGCCACGGCCAGCGAGAGACGACGCCAACTCTTGCAGACATCCGAGCATGAAATTCACGCAGGCGGAACCGAAGACGTGGGACTGCAAGAGCGGCTCATCGAACACAAACAGCGGGATCACTTCATCGCACTCGTCGCAAGCCGCGGTCAGCGCCGGATGATCGCTCAGCCTGAGATCCCGCCTGAGCCATACGATACCGCGCATCAGTGCGTTCCTTCAGAAATAGGCGGCCTGACAGTTGTCACCACGACCTCATCGGTGAAGAGATGCCGGCGCCAGATCAAATAGAGGACGAACAACGCGGTGGTGACGATGAATCCGGAACGGATCACGTGGAAACCGAACGCGAGTTGATTCATCGCCTCACTCACGATCCCGAATCCCGCATAAGCCAGACTCAGCCCCCAGGCCCAGGGACGCAACCAAAGAAATCCGTACCCGATCAATAAGTGCACGGCAGGGGAGTGGAGTTTGATGAGAAACGAGGCAGGCCCGGTCACCGCCGTACCAAAGAGTTTGAGCCCATAGGCAGGGAACAGCACGATGATGACCAGATCCACGGCACCGACGATCAGGAATAGCCCGCCCAACAATTTGATATCCATCCCGGCCGACGTTGCGCGCATCTTCGCCTCCTATCGTAACCAGGCTGCCGGAATCCCCTGCCACCAGGTTTTCTGGTTCGCAGCCCGCCACTGCGCTTGTTCCACCCAGAGACGGTCCGACTCGGTCTTGTCCAGTCGAGTGGCCATCGCGGCACTGACGTCGGACTGTTGCCGCACGCTGGCCTGGATCATTTCTTTGGCCATACGGGCCAGCCCGCCGGGAGGATCGACCAGGTCTTCGGTATCTCGGTACGCAAGATTCAGATACAGGTGCTCAACCGCCATCCACCGCTCTTCCTGGGACAGATGTTCCAGATAGGCATCGATCGCCTGGTACACATAGGTGAGGTGGATATAGCTCGCCGCCGACGGAGTGTCGTCGATTTCTCTCTGGCAGACTTCCAACGCACGACGATAATCGCCGGCCGCCAGAAACAGATCGGCCTTCATCAGGTTGGGATGAGTCGTTACAGACGCAACCTTCGCCCCTTCACCGAACGCCGCCCCTTCACCCAGGAAGACCAGCAGCCCGAACAGCGCCATGAGTGTGATGCGACTGAACATGATGGATTCCTATCTGGAAGGCGCGCCGTGCGATCCGGACGGAGCCTTCGGAAGTTTGTCGCTGGCCACACGCGTGATGGAAAGCTCTCGACTTCCTCCCTCACCCTTGACTCCCAACTTCACGACAGTTCCCGCTTCTCCCCGGATCATCTTGACCACCTGCTCATAACTCTTCCCCGACACCGCCGTCCCGTCCACGGTCACGACCTCATCTCCGTGCCTGAGCCCTGCTTGCTGAGCCGGTCCCTCCGGATGCACCATCCCGACATACAGCACCGCTGAATCACCGATACGCTCAGCCCCGATCTGGAGCGACACGCCGATCACGCCGTTCGGCAGCTTGGCATCGTCTCCATGGGCGTACGGAGCCTGGCTCAGGGGCTGGTCAGCAGCCCCGGCTGCACCGGCGAACAGAAGGCTCACTATCACACCTGCCGCGAGAGGAATGCGCTTGATCTTCATGTATGTTCCTCCTTGTGAACTACAATCGACTTGCCAATAAGAGTAAATACAGTCCTGCGAACAGTACGAGTGAGTTCAGATAGACTGACCGTTGATGCAGTCGATTCCACGCGCTCTGCAAGGCGGGATCGACAGCTCCCCGTGATTCCTGCTCCTTGAGCCGATCCCTCATCGCATTACTCTGCGGCGTCAGCGGCGATCGGCAATAGGCTTCGGCCGCGAGAATTACGAGCCAGGTCCCGCCGGCGACAAGCAGAGTCGTGCTCATGCCGAGGATCAGCCACAGCCCAGTCACGGAGATCAATCCCAGGATCGCCGTCCCCATACCCAATGCGTAATAAGCCGGAAACAACTGACGAACGACTTTCCCGAACGGCTCCCGTTCCAGATTCTTCGCAAGAATGGGCGCGACGATGAAAGACAAGAGCACAACTTTGCCGACCAGAACGGCGGCGGCCAGCATGTGCAGATATTCGATCACCGACAGCATTTCAGATGTTCCTTTTTCATTTTGTAAGGATCGCTCGCAAGGCCGGTTCCAGAGTCGGATAGTGAAAGACGTATCCCCCGGAGAGTGCCTTCGCCGGATTGACCCGTTGACCGGTTGTCATGAGCGTCCCTAGTTCACCCAGTGCCACACGCAACGCCAGGCCCGGCACGGGAAGCCAGGACGGCCGGTGGAGAACTCCCCCGAGTACTTCACAGAACTGGTTCATCGTCACGGCCCCGGGAGCCACGGCATTGAGGGGGCCGGACACACTAGACGTCATGAGCGCCCAGTGGATCATTCCGATGTGATCGCGCCTGTGGATCCAGGAGACCCACTGCGTTCCTGGCATGATCGGGCCACCAACAAAAAGCCTGAACGGCAAGAGCATCTTCGGCAACGCGCCGCCGTCTTGTTCGAGTACCATTCCGGTTCGTAACAACACAACACGCGCACCGGACTCCGCAGCCCGGAGCGCTTCCGCTTCCCACGCGATGCTCAGGTCGGCCAGAAAACCTTGCCCGCGCGCCGCACCCTCATCCAGTTCACGATCGTCGCTGGCCCCGTAGTAGCCGATGCCGGACGCGCTGATGAGGGTACGGGGTTTTGAGGCACAACGGGATATGGCCTCCACAAGGAGACGGGTGGTGAGCACTCGACTGTCGGTGAGGAGCAGTTTCCGCGCATCGGTCCAGCGGGAATCGGCGATCGGTGCGCCCGCGAGGTTGATGACGGCATCCGCCCCTTCAAGACTCTTCTCCCAAGCTCCCGCCTCTCGACCGTTCCACTCGACCGCCGTGACAATTGCCCCCAATAGCTGCGATGCTTCTCTCGCATGTCTCGTGAGGATGGTGACCCGGTGTCCATCGCGGAACAACGAAGCGCATAAAGCACGACCAATGAACCCTGTTCCTCCGGTCACTACGACGTGCATGGGTTTATCTCCTTACAGAACCCTAACGAGAGACTGGTGCCTGCTCAGTTTCCATGGCCCGCTCCATGACCGTTGCCGTCCATCTTCACTGTACCATCCGCCTCATCCTCACCGACGCGCTGCGCATACTTGCGCTGCTTTGTGCCGTACAAGATATTCGGTGCCGGCTTGATTCGGTTCTGAAGAATGACCGGATCGTTGACCTCTCCACAGCTCGTGCAACGCAACGCCGGCACGTCGATCTGACCTGTATTGTCCTGCAGATCCATGTAATGCTCCAAGACCATCAGCCCCCCGCAGCGCGCACAGATATCGTCGATGTGCGGGACGGAGGCAGGAGGATTGTCTGGTCTCCCATTTGATTCCACGGGAAGCCTCGACGGCGATGATGAAGGACAACCGAATGCTCCTTACTTGACACGAGGCCTGCTCAGTCCGGCCTGCCGACGCAATGCGAGAGCGGGTCTCCATTGCGCGGCATTCGCTAAGCAGCTCAGCGCCCTCACCCCCACTACCCCCATCGCCAACAGAATTAATGTGATCATGCTGACCTCCTCATGACTGTCTGCAGTACCGGGCCGACCTTTTTGTGAGCCGCTTCAGTTGCCCACCGAGCGGACAGGTCTCTCCCGGGAGAGACCTGTCCGCCTCAGCGGGAGACGCCGTGCGGAGTCGCGGCGCCACCCAGACGGGTAAAGAAAACCGGCCTCCGGATTTTTGGTTACCAGACATCTTCATCACGCCCCACCTCGACCTGCTACTTCTGTTGGATCTCCCCGTCCAAACCGCGCGCACAGCGAAAGCCTGTACCATGAGTCTGCAGGGCGAACCCGCCGCGACCTCTTGCTGAAGTCGTTATATCGGCCACCGGGCTATGCCAGGACCCGCCGCGAATCGATCGGACTACTCCCTTCTTGTCAGGACCCTGCGGGTTCAAATTCGGCGCGTGCTTGTAGTAGTCCGGGTCGTACCAGTCGGAGACCCACTCCCTGGCATTGCCGGCCATATCTTTCACCCCATAAGGCGAGTCTCCATCAGGCAAAGACCCGACCGGATACAACGTCTTCTCGTCTTCCCATTCACGGTCAAAGTTCGCCCGCTTCAAAGTCGCCGGTTCGTTGCCCCAGGGGAACAGGCGGCCATCGGTGCCGCGAGCGGCCTTTTCCCATTCGGCTTCCGTCGGCAGTCGCTTCTTTGCCCAACTGCAATAGGCCTTGGCGTCGTACCACGTCGTCTGCACGACGGGGAGTTGCTCGATACCCTTAATGGACGACAGCGGCCCCGTGCCATAGGGATTCGGAGGGGTTCGATGGCCCGTCGTCGTGACGAAGGCCATATACCGTTCATTTGTCACCTCAACTTGATCGATCGCAAATGCATCGAGATACACGGATCGTTGCGGCCACTCATCGGCCCGGCCTTTTCCTTCTGGATTACCCATCAAG
>DATIGF010000112.1:0-15404 GCA_035454865.1 Nitrospiraceae bacterium
GGGGTCACTCGCCTTCTCAGCAGAGTCCTTCCTCTGTTCCTGAGAAGAGGTTCGCTCGTTTTTCTGCGACGAGGATGGCGACTCCTGGGCGAACGACAGGTGGGGAGAACTAAAGAGGAATAGCCAGATGAGCCAGGCGTATTGTGCTGCCAGGTTTGCATAAATGAGCACCTGTCCACGGCTCCGCAAACACTGTTTCATGCCCTGCTCCCAACACGCAATTCGGTTAACATTGTGGGGATCTCGTGAGGTAACAATGTGGAGACCGTTTGACGACAGCGAGCTTCAGAGAGGTCCAATGAGAATCCGATCGATGTTGAGGTGCTGAGAAAGGCCTGAAATATTTGATTTGGAACCATGGAAAGGATACCCGCAAAGCTCGCCAAAATCGATAGGATACAAAGCTGTCCCGCACATAGGATCTTGGACTCACAGGAAGAGGGTGCTCCTGCGCCGCTTTAGTGGCGAGGAGCACCAGGATCCCGTTTCAGTAACACGGGGGCCTAGAAATACATAGCGTCACGGGTCGACATAACGGCCTTCTGTGGCCAATTGATGAAGGGGTGTTCAGCAAAAAGCATTTAAAGATCGTTGGCGGGGAGATCCGATAACAGATCAGCCAGCTGGTCATGAAAGGCGGCTACACGGCGTTAGCTAAACTGGTGGGAGAAAGCAAACAGGGCACCCCACGGGGTGGAGTGCCCTGTTTCGGTCTAGATTGGCTCCCCGGGCAGGACTCGAACCTGCGACCAGCCGGTTAACAGCCGGCTGCTCTACCAACTGAGCTACCGGGGAACAAGGGGTCAATCGGAAGAGGAGCGTATTCTAGCAAAACTCTTCGGGGAAGGGGGAGTCTTTTTTAGACGTCGAAATCCTCGGTTTCATCCTCGTCGGAAGACGCGTCGGTATTGCCTGCCGCCATTGCCGCGTAGTGCTTGGCCCAGGTCAAATAGAGATTGCCGCTATCGCGCATCGTGTCTGCCGCCTTCGCGAGTTTCTCGACCAGTTCCGGGTCTTTGCCTGTGGCTTGAATCATCGCTGCCCGCCGTTCGATTGCTTTGGGGTAGGCATTGATCAAGCCCGCAATTTCGCCAAGAAGTTCATCGAGCACATTGTCTTCGTCTTCATTTTTCATCGGTCACCTCGCACTCTTAACAAAAAACCCCATAGCGCGGACGCCATGGGGTTTTGGAGTTTCAGCCCGTGACTGCTTATCCCTGGTAGGCTTGCCCCAGTGCGGCGGACTCGCCCTTGTGAGTCATGAGCTGTCCGGTGGCACTGACGGCCTGCATTTCAATCGCCATGTGCTTGGCGGCATTGCAGACGACCACGCAGAGCTCGCAGCCCTTGCAACGATCGATATTGACCTCGGCCACCATCTTGGTGGGATTGAGGTCCAGGCAATTTGCCTCAGGACAATACATGATGCAGAGGCGGCAGCCTTTCTTGGCGGTGCATTTCTCGTCGATGACTTGCGCTACGTTATACATGCGACGTGGTTCCTTCTCTTCACTCTTACGCGGCGACGGCTGGATTGCCAACTCGCAGCTCGACCTTATTCTGCTCGGCCCATTCGCTGGCGATTTCATAGGCCCGCTTAACGGTCGCTAGATTCTTTGCCAGGAGCATTTCTTTCTTGGCAAATTTCTTCTTGATGGCTTCATCCAAGGAAGCCGTCCCTCCGGAGGCGACGAATTTCTTGCCGAACCGTTCCTGTAAGGCGCCATCCAACGCGTCCATTGAGACGCACTTGGTGATGCCCGCCACGGAGCCGATCATCGCCATATTCGTCGACAATTCGGTACCGGCCACTTCGATGGCCAACTCGGTCCCTGCAATGTAAAACACGGCGACGTTCAAGTCCTTGAGACGTTGAATATCTTCTTCCGAGAGAAGGGGTTGAGCGGAGTTAATGACGACCACGCCCCCTTCCTTCACGCCTGAGTAGAAGGGCATCGTATAGCTCTTGCCCATCGTGATGACCTGGGGGTGAAACACCTGAATCACATCCGGGAATACGAGCTCGCCGCGGTCGTATATCCGCTCGATGCCGATGCGGCAGTAGCTCTCTGCCGGCGCCATCCGCTTCTCGGCACCAAAGAACGGATTGGAAATCGAAAACTTCCCGTCCCGGTTGGCGGCCATGGCCAGAACATGGGCCGCTGTCACGGCACCTTGCCCGCCCAGGCCCGACATGCGGATATTGAGTCTCTTCTTAATCATGAGCGACCTCCGATTCCTTTAGGCCTGACCCGCGAGTTGCTTGGCGGCGGCTTTTCGTTCCTTGTCCTTCGCGGCAATCTCTGCCAACAGCTGTTTCGCCGGCTCGCTGATATATTCCTTGTACGCGAACCGCTCGGTCGGCTTCTCTGAGTCGCGCATTTCCTGCAACCCTTCCATGCTGTTCTTTCCGATTTCCAAAATGCAGGGCGTGTACAGCTGGAGGTAGGTCGGGCCGATCTCGCGGGCGACAAGCACCGCGTTACGGATGACTTTCTCAACCACGGAGGGTTTGCTGACCGTACAGTTCACCACATAATGACAGCCGGACTCGCGCGCGATTTCAGGTAGCCGGACCTTGTCGAAGAGTTTTCCCACCGGCGCCATTTTGGCCACGAAACCCTTCTGCATGAGCCCGCTCTCCTGGCCGCCTGTATTGGCATAGAGTTCGTTGTCGAAGCAGATAGTCGTGAATTTCTCCTGACGGAACCAGGCCTGAAGCGTCATGTCGAGGCCGATGTCGACGGTGGCGCCGTCTCCGGCCAGCACGACGACATCCTTTGTCCGGTCGGGGAAACGGACGCTCAGCGCGCGCTTCAATCCGGAGGCGATGGCGTTCTGATTGCCGAACAAGGAGTGGATGTTATGAACAGCCACCATCGGGAATACCAGGCTGGTGCAGCCGGTGGATCCGACCATCACGGTGTCTTCAGGATTCGGGAGTGAAGCCAGGATGTACCGGAAGGCCATGGACTCCGGACAACCCGCGCAGAGCGAGTGTTGCTCGATGAGTTCCTTGGCGTTGCCGATGTCCTTCCATCCGCGGTCCTCTTTGCCGTAGGTCGCGCTCTTGACTAGGTCCTGGTAGTCCGACGGCATGATGTCGTACAGGTCTTCGGAAATCTTGATCTTCTCTTTGCTCATGTATGCCTCCTCAGATTCGCGAGCGTGTCGCGAACTGGTTCTGGATGTTTACTCGTCAGCTTCCGCGACCGGCCAGGGAGAAGGTCTTCATCCCGAGGACCGTCTTGATTTCCTGCACGATGATTTCCGGCGGCATGGTCATGCCTCCGCAGACATGTGGCCCCGCATGTACCCGTTGATGATTGGGAATCGTTGCCTTGATCTCTTTCGCCAGCCAGCCGGTCACGTTGAACTCCGGCACGAAGATGTGCTTCGCGTTCTTGGTGGCTTCGCGGATCTCTTCCTCCGGCCAGGGACGGAGCGTTTTGACCTTCACAAGCCCGCATCGAATACCTTCGTCTTCCAGGAGGCGGATCGCTTCGCGTCCCTGTGACACGGCTGTACCGGATGCGACGATGACGATGTCGGCGTCGGTGTTCTCGGTATCGATCAAGCCGTTCAGCCACTTGATCGAGTGTTTGCGGGATCGTTCGACGGCCGCCCAGATTTCCTGCTGCCAGCTGGCATGCGTGGCGTAGCTGATGTAATTGCTCTTCATGATGAATGGATCGCGCATCATTCGGACCGGCGGACATTCCATGTCCATGCACGGAACCGGCGAGCGATAGGGATCGTATGGCGGCAGACACATGTCGGCCGGCGTCAGGTTGACGACGTCCTTGGTATGTGTGACGAAGAAGCCGTCGCAACAGAGTGCCAGCGGCAGATGCACGTCCGGTTCTTCGGACACCATGTAGCCCTTGAGAATCCAGTCGAAGAAATCCTGGGCGGTTTCTGCGTGCCAAACCAGCATGCCGGTATTGAGGAGATAGGCGATTTCCAGCGTGTCCGGTTGGATCGACAGAGGCGAATTGATGCCGCGGCAGGTCACGATCATCTGGATCGGCAACCGCGCGCCGGCCCACATCGGGAAGTTTTCCATGGCACGCATGGTGCCCGGGCCCGCAGTCGTGGTAAATACCCGCGCTCCGCCGAAGGCGGCGCCGGCACATTGCGACATGACGGCGAATTCGCTCTCACCGCGGAAGTAGTCGCCGATATAGCCTTCGGCGAACAATTCACCGATGAGGGCTGCGGCTTCGCTCTGAGGGGTGATCGGGTACGCGATCATCACGTCACAGCTGGCTCGCCGGACCGCTTCCTTGATGACTTCACTGCCGGTGTAGAACGAGGGTGTACGGGGAGCCTCGTTCATCATTTTCCAAGTATCGGTATAGGTCTGGCCCTTTTTATTCTTTGTGCCGATGACTGAGTGTGTATCCGCCATGGACCCAGCCTCCTTTCACTGCGTACAAAGCTTCAAACGGCTTAGTTCGAAGCCCCGCTCTTGGCTGATGTCAGCCTTGGTTGGACTGTCCCTTTCAACTTTCTTACCCAGTCGGCCAGTTTCATGATCTTTTCGACCGATGCGTCACGGAACGAGAGCATGGCGTCTTCATGGCCGGCCTGGGCGCACATTGCGATCGTGTAACATGAGGTTCCGCCCCGAATGATCTTGAGCGACAGATTCGCCTGGTGGCAATGCACGCCGATGAACATGCAGCAGTCGATTTTGTTGTGCCATATCGTGAGATTCGGGTGGTTGGGATTGATTTCAACTTCGGGATTGATTTTTGGATATTTCGGGCGATAGTCCGGCATCGGAATCAGCATCGGCTTTTGGCCTGGCTGCACGCATTCTTTAAGCGTGTTGTAGAGATGGCGGATGGCGGTGGCTTTCTTGGCCGCCTTGTCGTTCCAGGCCCACAGTACTAAGGGCCCGGGGAATAGCGTCGGGACTTTGGCCATCAGGAATTGCTTGGCGGCTTCTTCATAGGCCTTCTCTTCGGAAACGATGACGCCGTTTATGTGAGCTTCGCCCGGGTTCGGCAACCGGATGCCCATGCTGGCGGCAGCGGGAGGGAGAAAGTGTTCTGGTCCTGGGAGCACGCGGTAGTCACTCATTACGGCCTACACTCCGAGTAAAAGGTTGAGTTGACCTAAGAACGACGATTTTTCACAGGCTTGATTCTCTGCACACTCTAAGCTTTTTCCCCTGCATTCCGCAACCTCGCAGAAGGCCCACCTAGGGGAGCTTTTGGGCTACCAGGGACTACGGGATTAGGCCTTTTGAACTAACTATGCCCGTGTGGGCAGTGCAGGTTCACACATCAGGCGAAGCGCGCATTATAGGTGTCGGTCTTTTGGCTTGTCAAATCAGCATAGTGGTGCAGAGCAACGGAAGAAATCAGCAAAATTATCAGGAAAAGCGGCGGGTTGAACGGTGGCTAGGGGAGCTGTTCGCAAGCGTCTGCCGACCCGAGCAGGCAGGCACGTTCGAAATCATCCTTGGCCAGGCGCCCCTGAAATTGTTCCTGGTAGAGCCTGGCTCTGGCGAGGAGTGCGTGCGCATCCGTGGGCTCGACTCGAAGGACCATACTCAAGTCATCGATGGCCTGGGCCGGTTGATTCAGCTTTTTGTAGATTTCGCTCCGGAGCAGGTAGGCTTCCTTGTGGTAGGGGATCCAGCTGTCCGGCGCCTGCGGACTCAAGAATTTCTGGAGCACTGTTAAGGCGGATGACCACTGCTTCGTGGTTGTGAGTTTGCGCGCTTGGTTCGTATACAGATTGATCAAGCGGTAGTGTGCGACATCGAAGAAAGGATCCAGCGCGAGCGCTTGTTCGTATGAGTGCGCTGCATCGTCCGGCCGGTGCAGCCAGGTGTTGACGTCGCCTTGGCCGAGCAGGGCCCATGTATTTGTCGGGTCGAGTATGAGGGCCCGATCAAAATCCATGCGGGCGTTGTCGATGTAGGCCGAATATTCGCTCGGCCTGGACTTGTTGGAGTATGCGGCAGACACGAGACGCAGGTATGTTTGACCGCGCACCACGAGGGGATCTGCTGAGCGCGGGTCTAAGATGGCGGCCTGCGACGTCAGGTCGAGCTTCTGGCGAAGGTTCTGAGCCAGGATGGCTTGGTCCACCAAGGTTCGGGCTTGCTCGCGGTCTCCACTTCGGCCGGGAGGCTCGATGATGAGCGTGCGTACGCCGACAGGGCTGGTGTTCAACTCATGGAGCTGTGCCTTCAGCTCGGCATTTTCCTTCTGGAGTTGCCGAAAGTTTTCGGCAAACTGTTGCTCGGAGTGCCAGCGCCGAATGGCGGTTTGGAGATTGTCGAGATTGACGACCGCGCGAACGCGCACGAAAAAGCTTGGACGATCGTTCTCGAAGGACCGCTGTGATTCGAGAATTTCAGTTTTGGTAATGGCTGCGGCGATGGTGCGGATCTCCAGAGAACTGGCCTGAAAGCTCCTCCCTCCTCTGACTTGTTCCCGGTCGTGGAAGGTGGACTCGAGATACATCCCCGCTTCTTCGACCGCTCTACGCTGGGCTCGCTGAAGGACCTTCTCCTCGGCGAGCGCGAGTGTATCGCCGTCCGCCATCAGATAGCGCGCTTCTGTGACAATCGTGGTGTCTGACGCGAAGGCGTGGGGCGGAGAGGGAAGTAGCGCGATGGCTGCGATCAAGAGAGCTGGAATGTACCTGACACGCATGGAGCAACTATACCGCTCAAAACGGCTCCGGACAATGCTTCCAAGGTACTGGGTTTCCAGGAAAAAGAAGGTTTCAGAGAGCGGGCATGCAGAGGGAGGCCGGTTAGTTCGGCTTGGGGAGGATCTGCGTAAACGGATGAATTTCAACCCGCTCGAAAACCCCGTGAAGGGTGTAGGGGTCGTTGTGGGCGAACTGCCTGGCCTCGTCCAGGGTTTCGAACTCCAGAACCAGCAAGCTGCCGGTCTTGTCTGTGAGGGGACCGGCGAGGATGACCCGTCCTTGCCTGTCGAGCGGCTCCAGATTGCTCAGATGGGCAGGCCGGTGGATTCTACGCTTGGCCTCCCCTTCGGGGCCGTCATACCCGATAATGACAAATTTCATGGCGGCGGTTTCTTGCTCCTGCTTGCCTGGCCTGCCGTCTCTATGTTCCCCAATCGCCAGGGGCTTAGGCCGGATCCTCAAGAGGACAACGGTCCTTGTACCCGGTCGTGATTTCATGCCACCAGCGTATTTCCTTCTCGCCGAGCTTCCAACACAAATACACGACTCGACCATCACGGACATGCGGGAAGTCGCAGAGCCCCAGATCGATATCCTTGACGACTACCCCCAGTTCATGGATGGCGTGGAGGTTGGTGCTGATGTCCTGGAGGCTCTTGACGTAGAGGATGCCGACAGGCGTCCCGCCCCCGAGGCTGGCGTTAGCCGAAGCTTTCCGCACCTCGTGGCGTGTTTGAAGGAGGACCGCCTTTCCTTGCTGCACGGTGGAAAGATGCGATTGGAGTTGGGGGATCAGCTGGTTGGCTTCGAAGAGTGAGAACACACGATCTGGGCTGGTTTCATTCTCGTCTTGTGCCATAACATCTCCTCCCGGTTGTGTAGCACACTTCAATTTCGTGGAGCAACCGGAGCGGAAGGAGGCTCTTGAGGCGCAGGGAGGGACCCGGGGATGACCGGTAGAGGGGTTACGAAAATCGTAAGATGTTAGTTGACAACCAGTCAGGCCCTGGGTATCATCCACGGTAACATTCCAGTGTGAACGTATTCTCTCCATCAAAGAACTCAACTCCGGAACCTGTCTCGGACCAAATCTAGCAAGCGCGTGAGTGTGGGAGTCGTAGGCCAGCAAGAGGTTTTGGTTGTGCCCTATTTCTCCGGTGGCCCCGGAGACCACATCCTATCTGCATAGGCAAGGCGGACGTCCTCCACAAGCTGTTCAATCCGACATACAGCCATCATCACCGATACAAACACATACACATAAACAC
Source organism: Nitrospiraceae bacterium (assembly GCA_035454865.1). Lineage (GTDB taxonomy): Bacteria > Nitrospirota > Nitrospiria > Nitrospirales > Nitrospiraceae > Nitrospira_D. Next base: position 7,947 of record DATIGF010000112.1, read on the forward strand.
GTTTCGCATGACGAATCAGTTTGAGGAGTTGTTGTGACACTAAGTGAGCCAATGGCTCGAGAGGAGTCGTATGTCAGTAGCTAAGGGGGAAGTGATGCATCTCGCAGAGTTGAAACAGAAGTCAATTGCTGACCTCAATGACGTGGCCCGCGAACTGAAAATCGAAGGCGCCGCCAATCTGAGAAAGCAGGAGTTGATCTTTGCGATCCTCCAGGCCCAGACAGAGAAGAATGGGGTGGTCTTCGGAGAAGGCGTGCTGGAAACCCTCCCAGACGGCTTCGGCTTTCTGCGCGCCCCGGACTCCAACTACCTCCCAGGTCCCGACGACATCTATATTTCCCCCTCACAGATTCGTCGATTTAACCTCCGCACGGGCGACATTGTCTCCGGGCAGATCCGGCCTCCCAAGGAAAGCGAACGCTACTTTGCGCTGCTTAAGGTCGAGAAGGTCAACTACGAAGATCCGGAGGTTGCGCGGGACAAGATTCTCTTCGATAACCTGACTCCGTTGTATCCGGAAGAACGGCTCAACCTGGAGTTCGACCGCGAAGAGTATTGCACCCGCGTAATGGATTTGACGACTCCGATCGGCAAAGGTCAGCGCGGATTGATCGTGGCCGCCCCTCGTACCGGTAAGACGATGTTGCTTCAGGCGATCGCGCGGGCCATTCTCAAGAACCATAAGGAAGTGACGCTCATTGTCCTGCTGATCGACGAGCGGCCTGAAGAAGTTACCGACTGGCAACGGCAGGTGAAGGCGGAAGTCATCAGCTCCACGTTCGATGAGCCGGCTCAGCGTCATGCTCAGGTGGCGGAAATGGTGCTGGAGAAGGCGAAGCGGCTCGTCGAGCATAAGAAGGACGTCGTGATCCTGTTGGACAGCATCACGCGGTTGGCGCGCGCCTATAACACGATCGCGCCGCCGAGCGGAAAGGTGCTCTCCGGCGGTCTCGATTCAAACGCGCTTCAGAGACCGAAGCGATTCTTCGGTGCGGCCCGAAATATTGAAAACGGCGGAAGCTTGACCATCATGGCGACTGCGCTTGTCGATACCGGCAGCCGCATGGATGACGTGATTTTTGAAGAATTCAAAGGAACCGGTAATATGGAAGTCCACCTGGATCGTCGCCTGGCCGACAAGCGTCTCTTCCCGGCGATCGATATCAGCCAGTCCGGGACGAGAAAGGAAGAACTGCTCGTGGATAAGGACCGGCTCAATAAGATGTGGATTCTGCGAAAGGTCCTGAGCCCCCTGGGCACGATGGAAGCGATGGAATTCCTCATGGACAAAATCGGGGGCACCAAGACCAATCAGGAATTCCTGCAGTCAATGAATCGATAAGAGACGCTTGTTTCTTGCCCCGCGGTTCGGATACAGTGTGCTGCTTTTGGCGTGGGGCCAAAAGACTGAGCGAATATGCGGTAAGGAGTCGTAGGTCATGCAGAAGGGTATCCATCCAGTGTATCGGGAAGCGTCAGTGCACTGTGCGTGCGGGAATGTGTTCAAGACACGCACCACGATCGGTGACATCAGCGTCGACATCTGCTCGAACTGCCATCCGTTCTTCACGGGCACGCAGAAGATCGTCGACACCGAAGGGCGCGTCGAGCGGTTCAAAAAGAAGTACGCGAAAAAGGGCAAGTAGCGACACTCACGGTCATAGAAGAGACCCTGCTTCGCCTTGAAGCAGGGTCTCTTTGTTTTTGTGGCCTGGAGAGCGACAGGAACAGAGGAACGAGGACGATGGACGCCGCACTACTCAAGAAATGGGAATCCGTCGCATCGCGATTTCATGAGTTGACGGATCAGCTCATGGATCCGTCTGTCGCGAGTCAGCCGACTCAGCTTCATAAATTGAGCAAGGAACGGACTGAGCTTGAGCCGGCGGCCAAACTCTTTGAGACGTATCGTGACTATGGGAAGCAGCTTGAGGAAGCTGCGCAGATTCTCGCCGACCCCTCCGCTGGAGGCGAGTTGCACAAGATGGCAGCCGACGAAACCGCCGAGTTGGAGCGTCAGCGGGGCGAGTTGGAGGAACAGGTAAAAGAATTCCTGATTCCGAAGGATCCACGAGACGAGAAGAGTCTGGTTCTGGAAATCCGGGCGGGTACCGGTGGCGATGAAGCGGCCTTGTTCGCCGGAGAACTCTTTCGCCTCTACATCAAGTATGCCGAGAAGAAGGGGTTCAAGGTCGATACGGTTGAGGCCACGGAGACCGGCATCGGAGGGTATAAGAACATTGTGGCGTTGATCGAGGGCAAGGGGGCCTACAGCCATTTCAAGTACGAGGCGGGTGTGCATCGTGTACAGCGGGTTCCGGTGACGGAAGCGGCCGGCCGTATTCACACTTCCACTGTGACGGTCGCGGTCATGCCCGAAGTCGATGAAGTCGACGTGCGTATCGACCCCATGGATCTCCGGATCGATACCTTCTGCTCATCCGGAGCCGGCGGCCAGAGCGTCAACACCACGAAATCGGCGGTCCGGATCACCCATATCCCGACCGGGGTTGTGGTGAGTTGTCAGGATGAACGGTCGCAGTTGAAGAATCGCAATAAAGCCATGCGGACGCTGCGAGCCAGAATCGTCGAAGCGGAGCGGGAGAAACAGGAAGCGGAGATTGCCCAGCATAGAAAAGCACAGGTCGGGACCGGCGAGCGGAGCGAAAAGATCCGGACCTATAATTTTCCGCAGAACCGGGTAACGGATCACCGGGTCGGCATGACATTGCACAAACTTGAACTGGTCATGGAGGGCGATCTCGACGAAATCGTCCAGGCGCTCAAAGCCCAGCAGCAACAGGCTGAAACAGCGAAAGTGTAAGAGATGGCAGCGCCCGTCGTGGCAGAATCAAAGACGGTAGGTTCGCTCGTGGCACGAGCACGCCGGTCCTTGGACCAAGCCGGACTCGAGAACGCGGCGCAAGAGACTCTGTGGTTGTTGGCGCACGCGCTTGGACTGCAGCGGCATCACCTGGCGAGTAAGGCGGAGCAGCCGGTTTCGAATGAGCTGTGGGCTCGCGCCGAGTTGCTGGTGGCGAGGCGGGCGGCACGCGAACCGCTGCAGTACATTCTGGGCACGCAAGAATTTTGCGGCCTGGAATTTCATGTGAGCCCGGCAGTGTTGATCCCCCGGCCTGAGACCGAGCTTTTGGTTCAGGAGGTGGTCAGGCGAGGGGGACTCCACGAGGGGGGGATCCTGGTCGATGTAGGAACCGGGTCCGGCTGCGTGGCGATCACGCTGGCAACCATCCTCAACAGGGCGCGCATTGTCGCGCTGGACCGATCTCCGGAGGCTTTGGCGGTTGCGAAACTCAATGCGGAACGGCATGCGGTCGGTGACAAGATCGAATGGGTGGAAGGGGATCTCTTGCTCCCGCTGCGAGCACGGGGAATGGCCGGGGAGGTGGATGTCCTCGTGTCCAACCCTCCCTACATTGCCGAGGCCGACTGGCCCGGCTTGCAGCCCGAAGTACGAGACTATGAGCCGCGATTGGCGCTGGTCGGCGGGCCGAGGGGAACCGAGTTGCCTGAGCGATTGCTTCGAGACGCCCGGGAGTTTCTTGCTCCCGGGAAACTGCTTGTCATGGAAATCGGTCAGGACCAGGCCGCTACCCTACGGCGGACAGCTGAACAGATCGGAGGCTACGCGGCGCTTCAGGTGGTGGAAGATGCCGCCGGCATAGATCGTGTTGTGATTGCTCAGCGACTGGGATAGGAACCAAGGCGACGATGGATGAGATTGTCATCACAGGCGGGAGTCGGTTGCGCGGAGAGGTCCGGATCAGCGGGGCGAAAAACTCCGCCCTCCCGATTTTGGCCTCGACCATTCTGGGCGGCGGCGAATGTGTCATCACGAATGTCCCACGCGTGGTCGATGTGCTGACGATGGGCAAGCTGTTGGGCATCCTCGGAGCGAAGGTCTCGCATGAGGGCAACCGTGCGGTCATCAAGGCGGATGTGATTCATTCCACCGAGGCTCCCTATGATCTCGTGAAAACCATGCGGGCATCCGTTTTGGCGCTCGGGCCGCTGCTGGCCCGCTGGGGGGAGGCAAAGGTGTCGCTTCCCGGTGGATGTGCGATCGGCTCGCGGCCGGTGAATCTCCATTTGGCCGGATTGGCAAAATTGGGGGCTGACATTTCCATCGAGCATGGGTATATCACCGCTAAGGCCAAACGCCTGAAGGGGGCACGAATCTATTGCGATACCCCGACGGTAACGGGGACGGAAAATTTGATGATGGCGGCAGCGCTAGCTGAGGGAACGACGGTGCTGGAGAACGCAGCGAGAGAACCGGAGATCGCCGATCTGGCCGATTTTTTGACAAAGCGCGGCGCGCGCATCGACGGTGCCGGGACGGATGTCATTACCATTGAAGGAGTGCGGGAGCTCGAGGGCGGGGATCATGAAGTCATTCCCGATCGAATCGAGGCCGGCACGTATCTGGCCGCTGCGGCGATAACAAAGGGCGATGTCACGATCACCCATTGCCGGCCGGGTCATATGGAAGCGGTGCTGATGAAACTCCGTGAGGCGGGAGCCGAGGTGCAGGCGGAGAAGGATCGCATTCGGCTGACGGTTCCGGGGAAGCTCAGGGGGACCGATGTGAAAACTCTGCCATTTCCGGGGTTCCCCACCGACATGCAGGCGCAAATGGCGGCGTTGATGACTGTGGCCGAAGGCACGAGCGTCGTGACTGAAACGGTTTTTGAAAGCCGCTTCATGCACGTTGAAGAATTGAGACGGATGGGGGCCGATATCCGGGTGGAAGGCAATCGATTAGTCGTGACGGGGCGGAAGAGTCTCACCGGGGCTCCGGTCATGGCTTCTGACCTTCGTGCCAGCGCAGGCCTCATTGTCGCGGGGCTTGCGGCGGAGGGCATTACTGAGATTCAGCGGGTATACCACCTGGACCGGGGGTACGAGCGCATCGAGGAGAAGCTGCGAGCCGTGGGCGCGGTGGTCGAACGGCGCAAGACGGCTGCTCAGTTACAAAAGGTCACCTAGATAGGGGATGTGATGTAATGCTGACGATCGCCCTCTCCAAGGGAAAGCTTATCGAGTCCGCCCTCGACTTATTCCGCCGGGCCGGGTACGAAACTGCCGGGTTATCCGGAGAAAGTCGCCGTCTGGTGTTCGTGTGTCCCGAGATCGATGTCACCTTTCTCATCGTCCGGCCCAGTGATGTCCCGACCTATGTGGAATACGGGGGAGCCGATGCCGGAATCGTGGGCAAAGACGTCCTGATGGAGCAGGAAAGTGACGTCTATGAGCCATTGGATTTGGGATTCGGAGCGTGTAGAATCTCGGTCGCTGCGCTCCGGGGAGAGGGATCGCGCGATCGCTTGTCGTCCAAGATCCGCGTCGCCACCAAGTATCCCAAAATCACCGAGCGGTTTTTCAATCAGCGGGGCATCCCGGTCGAGATCATTAAGTTATACGGCTCGATCGAGCTGGCTCCCGTGGTGGGCCTGGCCGATCGCATTGTTGATCTGGTCGAAACCGGTAGCACGCTCAAGGCCCACGATCTTGTCGAAGTGGAAGTGATCGCCCAATCGACGGCGCGCTTTATCGTCAATCGGGCGAGTCTCCGATTGAAGCACGAACCGCTCATGGAGCTGATCCGCAGGCTCCGGGCGGCGATTGCGAACCGGGTTCCGGTGTCCAGTAACGGTCGTCGATCGACCGCACGCAAGGACAAGAAAAGAGCGGCGCGCGCATGAAGATCGTTACGCAAGCAGATCGCAATTTCATCCCCAGTCTAAAGAAGGCCACCCTCCGGGGCCGGGTGGCCGGCGCGGCGGTTGAAAAGACCGTCCGCACGATCCTGCAGGCCGTCGAGCGCGGAGGCGACAAGGCCGTCCTGCGCTACACCAAGCAGTTCGACAGGGTCTCGCTCAAGCCCGATGAGCTACGGGTCACGCCGGAAGAAATCAAGAACGCCTATTTTCACATCCGGAAGGATGAGGGCGATGCGCTCAGGCTCGCAGCTCAACGGATTACCGCGTTTCATGAACGCCAGCGCACCAAGACCTGGATGTACCAGGACAACGATGCCACCCTGGGGCAGGTTGTCACGCCGGTCGACGCCGTCGGCGTCTACGTGCCGGGGGGCAAGGCGGTCTATCCCTCCTCGGTGCTGATGTGCGCGATCCCGGCCAAGGTGGCCGGTGTGAAGCGCATCGTGATGGTCACGCCGCCGCAAAAGGGCGCCATCAATCCCTACCTGCTGGTCGCTGCCGATATTGCCGGAGTCACCGAGATCTATCGCGTGGGCGGCGTCCAGGCCGTTGCCGCCCTGGCCTATGGGACGAAGACCATCGGCAAGGTCGATAAGATCGTCGGGCCGGGAAATATCTACGTGGCGACAGCCAAGCGCCTGCTCTATGGGACGGTCGGTATCGATATGATCGCAGGACCAAGCGAACTGTTGGTGGTGGCCGATGACGACGCCAAGCCGGCCTATGTGGCGGCCGATCTGCTCTGTGAAGCCGAACATGACGAAGATGCGCAGGTCTTCCTCGTGACGACATCGGAACGTCTGGCCAAAGATGTCTCCAGGCTGATTGACAGTCAGCTAAAGGGGCTGCAGCGCGAAAAGATCGCTTCGAAGTCGATCGCGCGCCACTCTGTGGCCTTCGTCGTGACGACGATGGAGGAAGCAATCGACGTGGCGAATGAAATCGCGGCCGAACATTTGACGCTCTCGGTCGACAATCCGTTCGACTACCTGGAAAAGATTCGGCATGCGGGGGCGCTGTTCCTGGGCCGCTACACGCCGCCGTCGGTGGCGGATTATGTGGCCGGCCCGAATCACGTCTTGCCGACAGGCGGGACCGCGCGTTTCTTCTCGCCGCTCTCGGTGAATGACTATGTGAAGGTCAGCAACATCGTCCACTATACGAAACAGGAACTGGCGAAGGTGAAGGATCCGTTGATTAGACTGGCCCACATCGAAGGGTTCGACGCGCATGCGAAGTCGGCCCAGAGCAGGTTCTCATGAAAAAGAACGGATCGGTTCCGCGACAGGCGAGCATCCAACGCGCCACAAAGGAAACCGACATCCGTGTCGAGTGGACGCTCGACGGCAGCGGCCAGGGGAAGATCAACACCGGGATCCGCTTCTTCGACCACATGCTGGAGCTGTTGTCCAAACACGGGTTTTTCGATCTGACGGTTCAAGCCAAGGGCGATATCGATATCGACGAACACCACACGGTAGAGGACGTCGGTATTGTCATGGGCAAAGCCCTGCATCAGGCCCTGGGCGAAAAGGCGGGGATCAAGCGGTTCGGGTTTTCCTCGGCGCCGCTCGATGAAACGCTGGCCCAGGTGACGGTCGATCTCAGCGGCCGGCCGTATCTCGTCTACAACGTGACCTTGCCGGACCGGAAGATCAAGGCGTTCGACCTAGGATTGTTCGAAGATTTCTTCCAGGCCTTCGTCACCCACGGC
>DATIGF010000113.1:0-5762 GCA_035454865.1 Nitrospiraceae bacterium
TGTCCGGCATCAAAGCCTACCCCGTTGTCGCGAACCGAGAGCGTGATCAGATCGTCCTCACAGATCAATTCGACCTCCACCTGTGTCGCCCGGGCATGACGCCCGATGTTGCTCAGACTTTCCTGGACGACACGGTAGATACAAATAGCGAGTTCAGCCGGCAATGCACCCACGGGGTCCTTATGCACGTAGGCACTCTTGATCCCGGTACGCGCCGAAAAATCGTCGACCAGCCGGCGAACCGCCTTGACCAATCCCAAATCTTCCAGGATCGAGGGGTGAAACCGATAGGCCATCTGGCGCACATCATCCGAGACCGCCGTCAGCCGGTCTGATATCACCCGGAGAGTCGCGCGCAGCTCGTCGAGACCCCTCGACGGATCTTTCTCTATCTGCCGGAGATCCATGGAGAGCATCGCCAATCGCTGGTTCACATCATCATGAAGATCCCGGGAAATCCTCCGGCGATCTTCCTCTTGCGCCGTGAGCAGCTGCCCGGCCAGGGCTCTTAAATCCTCCCGGCTCTGCCGGAGATCCTGCTGGCTGGCCTGAAGCACGGCCTCGCTCGCCCTTAGCGACCGCTCCGTCTCCATACGCTCGGTTATCTCCGCCACCAGGGCATGGTTGGCTGCGGCCAACTCCTGCGTGCGAGCCTGCACGCGGGTCTCAAGTTCGTCGTGGGCCCGCTGAAGCGTTTCCTCGGCCCTCCGTCGATGCAGGAAAAACAAGACCGGCAACCAGATAGCCGTGAGGCTGAACAGACGATTCGTGACTCCCATCCAAAGGGGAACGCCTTCGATGGTAGGGCTCAAAACGACATCCGCCATGGTGAGCACGGAGCAGACTGCCGCCGTGATCAGCGGACCTTTCCGATTCGGCAACAGGAAAGACAGGATGACCAACCCGCCGTACAGGACGCCGTTGCCGATGCCCAGGGGAAGATAGAGATCGAGACAGAAGAGACCGATGCCGAGGCCGATAATCGTAAAGAGCATGAATCTGTTCTTCTCGTCACCCATGGCGTCTTTCATCGCCTCATATTATCCATCCGGTGAGGAATCGTCAGCAAGAGGCCCGGGAAAGGCCACAAATTGTACCTTCACTCTGCCCGACGACCGCGGGCAATGAGCAAAGTAGTACTACGCGCTGCATTCGTGGCAAAAGGCTTCATGCCGCGCGAGTTGCTCGATGGAAAGCAGGTATCGCAAATCGAACACATCTGCGCAGAACATCGGTTGCGCATCTGCGCAAGCTCGTGGGCCAGAAAGAACCCTCGGCATAAGGAAGAGGACGGAATTGGTGTGAACATCCGCTCTCTATTAATGATCGTGCAGGAAAGGATAGCGGTTTATGCGATCAGATCCTACTGTGGAAACCTACAGGTCGCCAGTATAAATTTACTAGGAGAGATTCTGAAGCCACCAAATGAAAAGAAAACCAATTGACAGTTGCCAGGAAATCATTTGGCCGTATGTGGCGGACCAGCTCCTTCCTCACCCTCTCTTCACACCAGGCGCACAGAAGACAGCAGTCGTTGGTCAACGGTCGCCCCGACTGATAAGACCAGGCCGCCTCGAAAATGTAGAACTTTCCTCTTTCTTCATGACTCTGATACTAATCGGGATACCATTCCTGGGCGGAAGGAGCACACAATGGTCTGGGCGATGTTTGTATTGAGTGCTGCTATCATCGTCGCCGCGGGGACGAAACTCTCCCATTACGGTGACCGAATTGCCGAGCACTCCGGCCTCGGACGATTGTGGATCGGGGTGGTGCTGTTGGCAGGAGCGACCTCACTGCCGGAAGCCTTCACGGCGGTCAGCGCCGTGCTTATGGATGCCCCGAATCTTGCGGTTGGCGATTTGTTTGGGGCAGGGCTCAGCAATATGTTGACCCTGGCCCTGATCGACGTTGCCTATCGTCAGAAACGAGTGTGGCAACAGGCGGCCTTAGAACAGGCGCTGATCGCCAGCTTAGCTGTATTCTTGACCGGCCTCGCGGGCCTGCTGATCATGATCAAGCAGCCATTCTTATCTTTCACTATTGGTATGGGAACCATCTCCATTGCGTTCATTTATCTCCTCGGCATGCGCGTCGTCTTTCGTCAAGAGGACATGCGGCGACGCGCGGAGCAACTCGAACGCGTGGTCGAAGCGGAAGAAGAGGCCTCGAACCATCCCGCGGCGAGGAGTGCCCTGAAACGAGCTATTCTGGGGTTCGCGTTGTCCAGTCTGGGCATCCTCGTGGCAGCTCCGTTCCTCGCAGAATCGGCGAAACAGATTGCGGAGGCCACCGGGATCAGTACTACCTTTATCGGAACTTCGTTGGTCGCCATCACGACTTCCTTGCCGGAACTGGTCACGACCTTTGCGGCGGTGCGCCTCGGTGCGTTTGACCTGGCCGTGGGCAATCTGTTCGGGAGTAATGCCTTTAATATGGCCATTCTATTCCTCGCGGATCTCGCCTACTGGAAAGGTCCTTTGCTCGCGGCAGTGGAGCCGACCCACGCCGTGACGGCTTTTGTGAGCATATTACTAATGAGTGTTGGTGTGATGGGCATCATTTATCGGGCGGAAAAGCGCTTTCTGTTCATCGAACCGGACAGTCTTTTGATGATTGTGGGCTACGTGTTAGGGATGGGGCTTATCTTTCGCCTGGGCGGTTGACCGATTTCTGGTCAGGAATAGTCCGGGGAGGACACATGCAGCCGGGATGGCCACCAAAGGAATTCATATTGCCACCGAATGACGTGGTGTCAGCTGCGCAGATGCACCTGCTGATCGTCCATGAAGTTGAACCACTTTGGCTTTGTGAGATGTTGCACTCGTTCGGATTCTTGGTTCAGGCCTGTCGCCATGGCAGGGACGCGCTGGACTGTCTGGCCCAGATGAAGGGGTTCACAGGGGTTCTCCTCGATGTCCATGCGCGATCCTCTGACGAGAAGCCCCTTCTCCCAGAACTTCGTCACCGCTATCCCCAGATGCCGATCATTACTATGGGGGGCCGCAAGGACATTGACCGACTCAGAGCCTCCATCCAGCTAGGCGCACACGAGTACCTCGTCACACCGATTGACGGTCAAGTTCTCAAAGCTAAGTGTGCGAAGGTGTTCTTTCATCAGGAGCGAGTCGACGGCTCCCAAGGCCTCGACCTCCAGAACGACCAGACAACTCCCGAGGCCACGTCTTAAGTGGCCTCAGCGATACGGCCAGCCACTTCCGTCCTGATCGCCGTTCTACGCGCATTTGGCGCTTGCGATCAGTGACTCAACCCTCCTATATCTCTATTCCATGACGATGTCTCCTCGTTGGCTCAATCGCACTGTGGCCGGCATCGTACTCGCCACCTATCTGTCAGACTTCAGCCATGAAATGTGCACGGCGGTCCTGCCCCTCTACCTGTCCACTCTCGGACTAGGACCGGCGGCTCTTGGTCTGATTGAGGGGTTAGCCGACTTTTTCGTCAGTCTGTCCAAACTGGCGGGCGGCGGCAGGGGACACCACACCCGTCATAAGCGGCCACTCGCATCGGTCGGCTTAGCAGGCATGTTGTGGTTGATCGGAATGTTGACATGGACGAGGCGCGGTCCTGCGCACGTGTCTGGGAGTACATCATGATGGAACAGCCGGTGTCACAGAACCAACCGCTCATCCAGCCGATAGTAGAACCTTTCCAACGGTTCCTCCATGCTCAGTCTACCGGCGGTGTGCTCCTGTTGGCTGCCACTGTCGCGGCAATGGTCTGGGCCAATTCCCCCTGGGTCGAGTCCTATGAGACGTTTTGGCAAACCCCGGTGAGTCTGGTGGTGGGGTCTCATGCGTTGACAGAAACGTTGCTGGAGTGGATCAACGATGGACTGATGGCGATGTTCTTTTTCGTCATCGGGCTGGAAATCAAGCGAGAAATCTTGGTCGGTGAGCTGGCATCGTTCCGGCAAGCCGCCCTCCCGCTCACGGCAGCTTTGGGCGGGGCGATACTTCCGGCCGTACTCTACTCGACCTTGAATACACCCGGACCGGGCGCTCAGGGATGGGGCATTCCGATGGCGACCGACATTGCGTTTGCGCTTGGGATTCTCGCCTTACTCGGCAGTCGGGTCCCCTTGGCCTTGAAAGTCTTCTTGACCGCGCTGGCCATCGCCGATGATCTTATGGCAGTTCTGGTCATCGCGCTGTTTTACACGTCGACGATCGCTTGGGGCAATTTAGCCCTCGGCGCAGTCTTCCTCGTGCTGTTGATCGCCGCCAATGTGGCCGGCATACGGCATCCCCTGGTGTACTCGATTCTGGGGATCGGCGGCCTGTGGCTGGCGTTCCTCTTGTCTGGAGTGCATGCCACGATCGCGGGCGTGATTGCTGCAATGACAATTCCCGCCCGAACGCGGCTGACCGGGCGGGAATTCCTGTCGAAAGGCAGGATGCTTCTTGAACGCTTTGAGCAGGCGATGTCCCCTGACAAGCCTCCATTAGCGAACCGGGAACGCCAGCAAATTGCCCATCACATGAAGACCGCCGTGCGCCATGTCGAGACTCCCCTGCAACAATTAGAGCACGCTCTCCATCCCTGGGTAATGGTCGTCGTGATGCCTGTCTTCGCCCTGGCTAATGCAGGGATCCCGCTCGATGCAGATGCTGGTGGGATGCTGCGAAACCCGGTGGCGCTGGGAATCATGCTCGGACTCCTCGTTGGGAAACCCGTCGGGATCGTGCTCTCGTCCTGGCTCGTGATACGCGGAGGTCTCGCCACCTTGCCTTCCGGTGTGTCCTGGCCTCACCTCTGGGCAGTAGGGTGCCTGGCCGGGATCGGATTCACCATGTCGCTCTTTATCACGGGCTTAGCTTTCACCCACGGACCATCATTGATGTCAGCGAAGATGGGCATCCTCGTAGCCTCGACGACGGCGGGGACCATTGGCTGGCTGTTCCTGAAACGTATTCGTCCGGAGTAAGCAGGTCCGTACGAGTCCGCACATGCCTGCGGGTGACACAACCAGGGTCATGAAAGATGCGGACGCTTTGGCGACTCGATGGCGGGTTCTACGAAGAGAGCGCGACCCTTCCATACTCACGCCCACCGCAAAAGACTTCTCGCTTTTCACTCGTCTTCAACTATGGGGATTGCGGCGGCAAGTCACGATCAAAGCAGGCCATCGAATGTGCTCTCGCTGAACTGTCTCAATGGAGGGGTTCACCCCATTCGACTGTGCTAAAATTTTTCGAAAAGTATCAGAATCAGTAGAATCCATCGTACCAAATAGAATGCGCTAAGCCAGCGAAAGTATTTAATAAAGCGAGAAACCAGACGGAAGATCAGGGAGTTCAAAAACTAGCACTTAAGGCCTCACGATGTGACGGTCCTGGTGAACCTGCGACCATAGACATGACAAACAGGAGGGCGAAGGAACTTCGAACACGACTCCCCTCTCCTTCTGTCACATGGACCCTGTACATTAGATCTTACTTCTCTGCGCCGACAGGGCAGTGTTCGGCTTGATCCGTGCGCGTGACGCGTCAATTGCTAGAATCCGCCTAGTTCTGTCGGATAGACTGAATTCCATACATCTGTATCCCACAATTGCATGAGCCGGCCCGTATCGGTGAGAAGAAGAATCCACTTCTTCTCCGGACTTACAGGAAACGCAGCTTGATTTCCTACGAATTTCTTGCTCTTTCCACAGCTGACTGAAAGATCTGCTGGAAAATCCAAGTTCCACCGATCGGTATCCCACACCTGCCCCAGGCGCCCATCCGTCGTAAGCACAT
>DATIGF010000114.1:0-6829 GCA_035454865.1 Nitrospiraceae bacterium
CGCTGTCCGATCTCAACGAGAATCCGATCCGACTGTCGGATTTCCGCGGCAAAGTAGTCTTCCTGAATTTTTGGGCGACCTGGTGCGCGCCCTGCCGGGAAGAAATGCCCTCGATGGAAGTCCTCTACAAAAATTTCGAGAAGGACGGCCTGGTGATACTCGCTGTGAGTATCGATCGCGTCACGACAACGAAGGACATTCCACCGTTTGTAAAGGGCATGAATCTGACATTTCCCGTGCTCATCGATTCCTGGGGGACGACTGACAAGCCCTACAAGCGAATGGGTGTGCCGGAGACCTTCATTATCGATCAACAGGGCATCATCCGCGAAATTGTCATCGGGCCCAAGGATTGGACGAGGGTCGACAATCTCAAGACGCTCACAACCTTGCTCAACGTCACGCCCAAGACGGCGCAGCCCGTGCGGGGCGTGAATCAACCCGGACTTGAGATCAAGGATCGCTCATGAGGCCGTATTTCCTCTCATGGCTTCTTGTGGGGCTGGTCGCCGCTGACTGTACGCTCGCTGGTCGCCCGTCGCTGGCGGAGTCTCCGGAGGTGAAAAAGTCGCCGATGGCCGAGCGCGGCGTGGTCAAGGTCGGCGACGAAGCGCCGAACTTCCAATTGCGGGATCTCGCCGGCAATGTGGTGAGCCTGTCCCAGCTCAGAGGGAAGGTCGTCCTGCTGAATTTCTGGGCGACCTGGTGCGGTCCCTGCCGCGTCGAGATGCCGGCGATGGAGCAGTTATATCGAACCTTCCCCCGCAGAGAATTCGAGATCCTGGCCGTATCCACCGATCCGCAAGGGGCAGCGGTGACACGCCCGTTTCAGCAGGAAATGGGATTCACGTTTCCCATTCTCCATGATTCCGAGTATCGCGTGGGCCTCACCTATGGCGCCAGAACGCTTCCGATGACGTTCATGGTCGATCGCCAGGGCATCATCCGCCAGAAAATCTTCGGCGCGCGTGACTGGGATTCAACCGAGGCGCGCGAGTTGATTTCCGCATTGATGAAATCCTGATCATGACGCAATCGATCCCGCAGATTTCACTCATTGCCGCGTTCTCGGCCGGTCTGCTCTCGTTTGTCTCCCCCTGTGTGCTGCCCTTGGTGCCGTCCTACATTTCCTACATCACGGGACTCTCGGTCGAGCAGCTGACGGACGCGTCTGAGCGTGTGAAGTTCAAGAAGGCGATCGTCCTGAACGCGTTGTTATTCATCGCCGGGTTTTCGTCAGTCTTCATTGCCTTCGGGGCCTCCGCCAGTTTCCTGGGTCAGATGTTGATCACCTATCAGGACCATATTCGTCGGATCGGTGGTCTGCTGATTGTCGTATTCGGGCTCTATCTACTCGGGATCTTGAACCTGAATTTCTTGAAGATGGAGCACCGTTATCAGTTCAGAAACCGGCCCGCCGGGTATCTCGGGTCGTTCCTTATCGGCATCGCGTTTGCCGCCGGCTGGACACCCTGCGTGGGCCCGGTGTTGGGATCAATTCTATTGTACGCCAGCACAACCGACTCCCTCCTGAACGGGGTGGTGTTACTGACGTTCTATTCGTTAGGACTGGGTTTGCCGCTGTTTCTTACGGCGTTGGGTGTGGATCGGTTTCTGGCCTATTTCAAAGAAGTGCGGGCGTATCTCTGGGGTGTTTCGACGGTAAGCGGGGTCCTGCTGGTCGTTGTCGGCGTGATGATCTACGCCAATTCACTCACGATGATCACGAGTTTCTTGGAGCGGTATGGCATTGGTTGGTATCTCGGACAGTGACCCAGCCATCAGCAAACAGCTGTCGGCCTTCAACTGAGGAATCGTAATTCCTGCCAAATCCTCGGTGAGCTATTCTCGAGATGAATTCTGGCTATTGTCTTGCGACGACTCGTACCTGTTGAGCTGGGGTACTCAATTGGGGAAGCCGTAGAAGCAATCCGGAGGTCTGCTGACGCCTGAATGCTGATAGCTTCGATGCTACTCGGAATCAGCACCACGCGCCGAGGCGGCAGGCGGTGAAAGCCTGTCCCAACGCATTGGCCGAGGGAATGCGAAGCGATCCCAATTGAGAGGGCGAGGGAATGGATGGCCGGTCAGGCGCGTCCGGTTTAGTGCCCTGGCCCGCCGTCGGTCCAATGTCGGAAAAGGGGACTGAGTCGGATTTCTTGGCGAGAAGCGTACCGGGCTGTGCCCCGCCGATTTTCGCCAGCAGGCGCTTCCCGTCATCAGATACTTTGCTGTCAGGATATTTCTCTGCCAACAGGACGAGATTGTCTCGCGCCCAATCGTCGGCACCGAGATCATGATATGTCATGGCCAGAAAGTATAGGGCGTCGGGTGCCACGGGCTTGTCCGGGTAGCTCTTCATGATCTGTTCGAATCGGTGCGCTGCGGCGAGGTAGGAGCCGCGGCGGTAGTAGAATTGTCCGACGAACAGATGCATTTGCGCGAGCCAGTCGTGACACTCCTGGATCTTCTCTTGAGCCTGGGCGTCATAGCGACTTCCGGGAAAATCCTTCCTCATCCGTTCCAGCGCGGTGATGGCCTTTTGGAGAGGCTCAGGATCGCGATCGATGCTTTTCGCCATCTTGAAATGGCTTTCCCCGATCCTGAAAGCGGCATAAGGGGCAAGGACATGGGTTCTATGGAGGTCCAGGAAGTGATTGTACTCAACTAAGGCTTCCGCGTACTCTTCCTGCTCGAAGAACGCCTCACCGCGCTTCATAATGACGTTGGGATCGTAATTCTTCTCAATGGTATCCCCGAGGAAGATCTGCTCGTCAGTGCCGCCGACCGGTTTCGTCGTAGAAGCCGATTGCTCCTTGGGGGTACTGGAGCAAGCCGCCGTGAGGGTCAGGCCGAGCAGCAGGCCGGCCAGCAGGCCTGATAGAGAGGGCCGGGACAGCCGAGTCAGCTTGGTCTGGAATTGGTGCGTTGCGGCCAACATGAGCTAGATTCATAGCAAGAAAACGGGCCAAAAGCAACGTCAGCGCGAGTTTGGTTGACCCGCCCCCCCATGGTCCCTATAATCCCGCACACAATTGGGCTGTAAGCGTTCTCTACTAGCGAGGTCATGGCCAGAAGTGATGATTAGAACGCGGGTGGTTGGAACAGGCAGCTATCTCCCTGACCGGGTCGTCACGAACGAGGAAGTTGCCCTTCCCCTGGGACTGTCTCCCGTCAAGATCCAGCGCCTGACCGGTATTCGGGAGCGTCGCTGGGCGGCCGAAAACGAAGCCTCTTCCGACATGGCGATCGAAGCCGGGCGGCGAGCCCTCGATGCGGCCGGCTGCGGGGCTTCCGAGATTGATGCGATCATTGTTTCGACGACATCCCCCGACATGGCCTTTCCCTCAACCGCCTGTTATGTCCAGCGGGGGCTGGGGTGCAAGGGAGTGGGGGCGTTTGATGTGTCTGCGTCCTGCTCAGGGTTTCTCTATGGACTCTCCATGGCACAGGTCATGATCCAAAGCCGGCAGGTCAGAACCTGTCTCGTAGCGGCCTCGGAAGTGAAGTCCCGCTTCCTCGACCCCAAGGATGAAGCGACAGCCATGCTGTTCGGTGACGGGGCCGGTGCGGTCATCCTGCGAGGCGAAGAAGCCCGAGGCACCGAATGGCCCGGAGTCCTGGGAGTGAGGTTGCACGCGGATGGGTCTCAGCACGGGTTGATTCGTGTCCCGGGCGGCGGATCGCGGATGCCCGCGTCTTTGGACACCCTAACGAAGCAGGAGCATGTCCTTCACATGCGGGGAGCCTCCCTCTTTCGAGTGGCGATTCGACGGATCGAGCAGGCGGTGCAGGACATTTTGAAGGAGTTCGGGATCCGTCTTGACGACATCAAACAGGTGGTGCTTCACCAGGCCAATGGCAGAATTCTCACGCAGGTTGCCAATCGTCTGGGGGTTTCACGAGACAGACTGTCATCAGTGATCGATCGGTACGGCAACACCTCGTCGGCTTCGCTCCCCATTGCGCTCGACTCGGCAGTGCGGGAGGGAAAGATCACGTCGGGCGACCTCGTGCTGCTGGGGAGCTTCGGAGGAGGCTTGACCTGGGCGACCGGGCTTGTACGGTGGTAGCAGGCGGCGTCGACAGCGATAGCAAGGGCGTAATCTGTTTGTAACAGAGCCATGAGAAAAGACGAAGACAACCTCACTACCCGGGAGCATCGATCGTGATTTTCGGCCTGATACCCAAAGAAGAAGCGTTTTTCGATTTGTTTAAGAAGGCGGCGCACAACATGATTGAAGGCAGCCGCCTGCTCAAAGATATGATGGAAGACTTTCGTGATCTCCCCGATAAGGCCAAGAGGATCAAGGAAGTGGAGCATGTGGGAGACGGGATCACGCACGACATTGCGCTGCGCCTCAATCAGACGTTCATTACCCCGATCGATCGTGAAGACATTCACGATTTGGCCAGCGCCCTGGATGACATCCTCGATGCGGTCGAAGCCGTGGCGGATCGCTTTGTGATCTACAAGATCGCACGACCAACCGACTCGGCGGTTCGGCTGGCCGACATTCTTTATCAGGCTTCCGTTGCCGTCGGGTGCGGTGTGGATCGCATCGGGATGTCCCATGCGCAGATCAAGGAATGCAGCGTGCAAGTCAACAGCCTGGAGAACGAGGCCGACCGTGTGTCGCGTGATGCCATTTCAGGACTGTTTGAAAAGGAAACAGACCCGATCTCCGTCATCAAATGGAAAGAGATCTACGAAACGTTCGAGGAAGGGACCGACCGTTGTGAGGACGTGGCGAACGTCCTCGAGCGCATTGTCCTCAAACAGACCTAGACCGAGCGAACTTCTCTCCTGATGACATTCTGGACACACCATGCCTGAACTGACTGGTTTGCTGTTGCTCACGGTGTTCCTTGCTCTCCTGTTTGACTTTTCGAACGGCTGGCACGATTGTGCCAACGCGGTGGCGACGGTGGTTTCCACCCGTGTGCTGAGTCCCCTGGCTGCTGTACTGCTGGCGGGGGCTTTGAATGTGGCAGGAGCGTTCTTTTCCACCGCCGTGGCGAAAATGATCGGCGGAGGAATCGTCTATGCCGATGCCATTACGAACACGGTGGTCGCCGGTGCAATGGGAGGGGCGATTTTGTGGAATCTCTTCACGCTGCTGCTGGGGCTCCCCACGAGTTCCTCCCACGCGTTGATCGGCGGGCTCGTCGGATCCGCCGTGGCCCACGGAGGTTGGGCGGTCGTCCAGTTTAAAGGACTGCGTGCCATCCTTGAGGCGATGGTCCTCTCCCCGCTCTTCGGGTTTGCCATGGGGTTTCTCATTATGGTGACCGTCAGTTGGGCCTTTTTCCGGGTTCCCCGGGGCGTTGCCACGAAAGTGTTCAGCCGGCTGCAACTGCTCTCAGCCAGCTTCATGGCATTCAGCCATGGGGCTAACGATGCCCAAAAAGTAATGGGTGTAATTACCCTGGCACTGGTGGCATCGGGTCAGCTGACGTCGTCTGAAGTGCCGACCTGGGTGATCGTTGCTTGTGCGCTGGCCATGGGTCTGGGTACGACGATCGGGGGGTGGCGGATTGTCCGGACGCTGGGAATGAAAATCGTGAAACTCGAGCCGGTTCACGGATTCGCGGCCGAGACCGGAGCGGCGAGTGTCTTGCTCTTTACGGCTCACTTCGGGCTTCCTGTCAGTACGACCCACACGATTACATCGTCGATTCTGGGTGTCGGTGCCACCAAGCGGCTCTCTGCAGTGCGATGGGGACTCACGAGCAAGATTCTCTCGGCCTGGGTATTTACCCTGCCGGGAGCAGGATTGTTGGGGGCGGCGGTTTATGCCCTACTGGCTTCACTGACCTGAATCGGCTGACGGGCCCGTGTGCTGACCGGGAGACGGACCACAAACCGGCTTCCCTGCGGCCGATTGGCTTCGACCCACACCTGTCCGCCGTGCCCTTCGACGATGTGTTTGACGATCGCCAGACCCAGTCCGGTTCCGCCGAGCTCACGCGACCGGGCCTTGTCGACACGATAGAAGCGTTCAAAGACACGCGGCCGGTCCTGCTCCGGAATGCCGATCCCCGTATCGGCCACACTCAATTCGATCGTCTGGCCTGTCTGGCCGGTTCCCCCGACATCAGAAACCAGTCTCGCGCCGACGGTGATGGTTCCGCCCGCCGGGGTGTATTTGATGGCGTTGTCGAGCAGATTGGTCAGCACCTGCACCAGCCGTCCTTCATCGCCTGCCATGGGGGGGAGCGTTTCGTCAACGGACGAGACGAGCCGGTGGTTTTTCTTATCGGCGATGGGTTTTATCATCGAGAGCGTGCGATCGATGACGTTGCGAAGCTCAAGCGGTTCCTCCTTGAATGAGACCCGCCCCGATTCAATCTTCGAGAGCTCAAGCAGATCTTCGATAATCAGATTGAGCCGGTCGCTCTGCTTGAGGATGATATCCAGAAATTTCGTCGAGGCGTCCGGGTCGTTCTTGGCGCCGTCCAACAGGGCCTCGACGTAGCCTTTGATGGATGTGAGCGGAGTGCGCAGTTCATGGGAGACATTAGCGACAAAGTCCTTGCGAATGTTCTCGAGGCGGCGCAACTCGGTAATGTCATGAAACACCAGCACGACACAGGCTTCGTTTTCCCGCTCGCCTCCCGCGACGGAGGCTTCAATATGCAAACACCGGCCTGTGGGGGCCAGCACGATTTCATCTTCAAGGTTCGCCCGCGAACGCAGAATCGCTGTTACCAGGTCATTCAGCTGTCGATGACGGAACACCTCCGCGCAGGGGCGTCCCCGCGCCTCTGCCCTTGAGACTCCGAACATTCGCTCCAGCGCGGGATTCACTTGGAGAACATGACCGCG
>DATIGF010000115.1:0-4131 GCA_035454865.1 Nitrospiraceae bacterium
AGCACTCGGCAACTTGCATCCCCTTACTGAAACCACATGCATCCCAACACATAGTACCAAGGGATCAGGCCGGCAACCGTCGGACTCTGCCCCCCTCCGTAGCGTTTTGGGTCAAGCCTGACTCCACCTCTGGGGAGAATGTCCTCATATCCACAGTCTTGCAGGTGCTTCCGTTCGACCGGTGGTCCCGTCTCTGCTGAAACATCAAGGGCTTTGCACCAGGAAAACATCGAGACCCCTTGTGGCATTGCTGTTGCTGGAAGAATAGACGCAGCAAAGTTCCAGGTCGGGATGAAGCTATGAAGAAAGCTGGCGAGTTAGAGCGACACCGGGTCTTGAAAGAAGTTCGCGCGGCACTGGAGCGGGAGCCTCGCGTCAATCTACACAAGTTTCCCGTAGAGATGGAGTTCAGTGAGGGAGTTCTTACTCTGGAAGGCGAGACCGAGCATATCGCTGCCAAGAAACTCAGCCTGGAGTTGGCGATCGCCGTGCCGGGCGTGACAGGCATCGTCGACCGGCTGCATGTGGTGCCCTCGACCCATATGGGAGACGGCGCCATCCTGGATGCGGTGCGGGATGCGTTGCTGCAAGAACCCACTCTCTTGAATTGTTCGATTCACGTAATTCGCAAGGGGCAGCTTGAAACGGTTCGGGAAATTACTCGCGAGCCCCACGGGGCGATTCGGGTTTCTGTGACTGACGGGGTGGTGCTACTCGACGACCATGTGACCGGGCTCACAGAGAAGCGTTTGGCGGGGATCCTGGCCTGGTGGGTGCCGGGCAGTCGCGATGTCGTTAACGGGATGGAGGTTGTTCCGGAACAGGCGGACTCGGATGAGGAGATGGCGAAGGCGGTGCGGATCGTCTTGAAGAAAGATCCTTTCGTGAACGGCGAGCGGGTTCGTGTCAGGGCGAAGAATGCTGTGGTGACCCTGGAGGGGGACGTGCCGTCCGTACCTCAGAAGGAAATGGCGGAGTTCGACGCCTGGTACGTCTTCGGCGTCGACAAGGTTGTGAATCACTTAGAAGTCCGTCCGTGAGCAGGCCGGCTACAAGCTCTTGAACCTCATTCGAGGTTTATGATGGATTACTCAGAGGGCTCCGAACTCTTCGCCTAAACCTATGTCTGCCGAAGTCTTCGAAATGATACTTGCCGGCGTTGTTGTCGCCGTGCTCCTGTGGATCTTCTGGTGGAAGGGAAAATCAGACTAGCCGGAAGGCTTTGGTATGACCATTCAACATGAGACGAGCTACATGAGAGTACTTATGGCTCTCGCAGTGAGTGGATGGTTTGCGGGATGCACCGGCGTACCGGTTGTTCCTCCCGATCTCAAGGATAAGGTCGACTGGAGTGTTACGTTTCAGCAAGTGAAGGCCTCACCGCTCTCATTCAAAGGCCGCCTGATTGTGGTGGCAGGAATGGTGTTGACCGCTAAGCCGCTCAAGCAGGACGGGACGAGGATCGAAGTCCTGGAGTTGCCTATGGACGGCGGTCATGAACCGACAGGTAGATTGACCGACTCGCATGGCCGTTTCCTTGCTTTCCATAAAGAGTTCGTCGACCCGGCGACTATCCCGATGGGCACCAGGATCACTGTGGTGGGGGAGGTGACGGGATCGACCGATTTGCAGTTCGATGAAGTCGACTATACCTATCCGACGATTGAGATTAAATCATTGACGGTCTGGTCCCTACCGGCGTCGGCGTGGGCGCGGTCGTATCCGTATTATGGTCCGTACTGGGGACCGTATTGGGGGCCCTATTGGGGACCGCCACTCTGGGTTCCGGCGCCATCAACGGTGAACAAATGATTCCACCCGGCGAGTTCGGTCTATTCAAGGATCGCCATGATGCCGGAAAACGCCTGGCTCAAAGGCTTCTCCATCATAAAGGGGCGAAGGATACGATCGTGATCGCCTTACCACGCGGCGGAGTGGTCGTCGGTTACGATATCAGCCTGGCGCTGAAACTCCCATTGGATGTCCTGATTACGCGCAAGTTGGGAGCCCCCTCGAATCCCGAACTCGCGATGGGCGCCCTTGCCGAAACCGGCTATCGGCATATGAACGAGGAAGTGATCCGGGAGTATCAGGTGAGCAGCGCCCAGCTGGACGAGGAGACACAGCGTCAAAGACGGGAAATCGACAGAAGAATCAGACGATATCGGGAGGGCCGGGCGCTTCCCTCTTTGAAGGGGCAGACGGTCATTCTGGTGGACGACGGTATTGCGACCGGGGCGACGTTCTTTGCTTCGCTGGGCGCGCTGCTCAAGGCCGAAGCGGCAAAGACTGTCGCCGCGGTCCCGATCGCTCCTCCGCGGGTGCTGGCCGAGCTGAAGGGCCTCGTCGATGAGGTGGTGGTTCTGCACACGTCCGAATGGTTTTTCGGAATCGGCCAGTTTTATGAAGAGTTTCCTCAGGTGGAGGATGACGAGGTCATCGCCTGCCTGGAGAAGGTGCGCACGACCCTCCTGCCGAAGGGGAACATGTCAGAATGAAGATCCTCTGCGCCATCGATGGTTCGCGTTATTCCCAGTGGACGCTGGACTGGCTGCGCCGGCTCTGCGTCCCAGATGATTGCTCG
The DNA here is from genome assembly GCA_035454865.1 of Nitrospiraceae bacterium. Lineage (GTDB taxonomy): Bacteria > Nitrospirota > Nitrospiria > Nitrospirales > Nitrospiraceae > Nitrospira_D. The sequence continues at coordinate 2,585 of DATIGF010000115.1, forward strand.
CTGTTGTTGGTCCATGCGGTCGATATGACCCAATTCAAGAAGTTGCCCACGCTCGATCGGAAATCCCGGTCGGCTTTGGTCAAGGTCTTGGAATTTTCCCTGGAAGGCGCCGCGCGGTTGTTGGAAGGAGCGGAGGTGAAGGCGGCAAGAACATGGGGCGATGTCCGCGCGAAACTTCTGCGTGGTCATCCGGCGGAGGTCATCGCCCGTTCTGCCGGACGGGAGCGCGCCGATCTCCTGGTCATCGGGTCCCGGGGAGTGACGGAGTTTCAGCCAATGCTCCTGGGTAGTGTGTCGAGGAGGCTGCTCATGCAGGCTCCCTGTCCGGTGCTCGTGGTCAAGAAACCGGCGCATGGTCTCAGGCGGGTTGTTCTCGCTGCGGATGGCTCTCTCGAGTCGTGGGAAGCAGTCGCATGGATGAGTCAGTTACCGGAAAATATTCGTCCGGCCGTGACCGTCGCCAGCGTGATTCCTCCATTCCCTTTGGAAAGCATCCGCGTTCCGGCACGAGCTCTCGCGTTAAGCGACCAGGTCGAGGGCGTGTTCAGACGTGAAGCCAAAAAACTTACCGCCCGGGTCGCAGGAACCTTGAGGAAGGCCGGATTTTCCGCGAAGGGAGTCGTATTGGCCGGTCCTCCCGCTGCCGAGTTGGTGAAACTCGCCGGGCGCGAGCGGGCTGAACTTATAGTAGTCGGATCCCGCAGCGGGCGCAGCGCGCACGATTATTTCATGGGCAGTGTCGCCGATATGGTCGTAAAGCACGCGCCTTGTTCGGTGCTGGTCTACAGGGGGTAGAAGCCTATGGCCTTTGAATTGAGCAGTCCGGGCTTCAAAGAAGGCGATTCCATCCCACGCCGTTATACTTGCGAGGGGGAGAATGTGTCGCCTCCGCTCCATTGGGGTGTGCCGCCGGCCGCGACGAAAAGCTTCGTCCTGATTGCAGACGATCCGGATGCGCCGGGCGGCACCTGGGTGCATTGGGTGCTCTACAATCTGCCGCTGGATCTTCGAGGGCTTTCAGAGGGTGTTCCGGCCAAGGAGCGGGTTCTAGATGAGGCGATACATGGTCTGACCGACTTCAAGAGGATCGGCTATGGAGGACCTTGCCCTCCGCCGGGGAAGCCCCATCGATACTATTTTAAACTCTACTCCCTGGATGTGGTGCTCGATCTGAAGCCCCGCGCGACTAAGGCTCAGGTGCTCGAGGCGTGCAAGGGGCACGTGCTGGCCGAGGCGCAACTCATGGGCCGATTTGGCCGCTAGCGAAGTCTTCCTCTCCCCGCACATACGGCAGAAGATCAGGAGCTGACTTCTCATACCCCTGCCTCTTTCCTCATCAGATCTCTCGTATGAATTCTGTTATGCTGCGATTGAGGAACGGATGAGACCAATATGATCACAACAGCAAAGGCGGATGAACCGGTGCTCTGGCAGACGTATGTCTCCTGGAATCAATTCGCCTGGCTCTATCTGGTGAGCCTGTTCACGGCGCTACGGGGAGCGTTGCTCTGGCAGGCGGCAATCCCCGGCGCAGAGATGTGGGTGAT
>DATIGF010000116.1:0-3175 GCA_035454865.1 Nitrospiraceae bacterium
CAGAACACCCCGGTGCTCTCCATGGCTACATACGCGCACCCCGACGTCACCAGTCCGACAAGCGCAGCAACTCCTCCGTGAAGGTGGAAAAGCTTCGTACTTCCTGATGCAGTTCGCCGTCGGCGTCGATCCGCAGCAGACACGCCACGACAAATCGCTTGTGAATGTCGATCCCACAGCAGCTCTTGTAAAGAATGTCCATCAGCGGCCTCCTCTCCTGCAAGTCAACCCAACACCAGCGGAGAGGCATCCTTTTAAAAGAAGAATCTCCCACGCGCGCTTCCCCCGAGGAGGAGCAACATTCCGTGGTGCCTGAGGACGCCCCGATCAGACTCCTAAGCGGGCTCGCGGCACCAAGTACGAACCGATCTGTCTCGGCCGATGTTGGCTCGAAGACAATAACATTTTCATGCTCTGTGGTGCTCGGCACGAGCATGGATGGCTCCTATGAAAATACCCTTGAGGGGCTACCAATCCGCGTGTTAGCGGCTGGTTCCCTCATACAGGCAATACCATCGATGCTGAATTGGCTTCAAGGGTGACCGTGTAGCCAAGTTTCTGCAGACGTTGAACCAAGTTTTGCTCCAGCCGACAACGATGGAGTTGCTCGAAGTAGTTGCTGCCCAACTCGACATAGGTCGCCTGGCGATTGAGGACATGATAAGCGATCACCAACAGGCTGTGGCCCACGGCTACCAAAGCCCGTTTCTTACCTCGCCGGCCCACCAGACGACGGTACTGAGAGGACAGGTAGGTGTCTTTGGTGTGGCTGGCACCGTGGGCTGCTTCAATCAACGCCTGCCGCAGCCACCGGTTCCCCTTGCGGGTTTTGCCGCTCTGGCGCTTGCCTCCGCTTTCGTTGTGCCCCGGACACATGCCCGCCCAAGAAGCCAGATGATGGGCGTCGGGAAATCGGTTCATGTCCGGGCCGATCTCGGCCAGCAACACTTCGGCGATCGAGCGGTTGATTCCTGGAATCGTGTCGAACCGCTGGATCTCGGCCTGGAAAGGGCGCAACCGCTCTGCAATCTCGCCACTGAGCCGCCCGATCGCTTCGTCCAAATAGTCGATATGGCTCAGCTGTTCGACCAGCAGAAAGCGGTGATGCGCGCGCACCCGGCCGTTGAGGGCTTGCTTCAACTGCGGAAGCTTGTTCCGCAGCCGCCCCTTGGCCAGTTCGGCCAACTGCTCGGGGTCAGTCGCGCCGGCCAGGATCGCCTCCAACATCACCCGTCCCGACTTGCCCATCACATCGGTCGCCACCCCGGCCAGCTTCAGGTTGGCGTCTTCCAGCACTTTTTGCAGCCGGTTGACGATCCGCACCCGCTCTTGCACCAGCGAGGTCCGATAGCGGGTCAGATCTCGCCAGTCCCGCTGCGACCGGGGCGGAATGAAGCTGGCTTTCAACAACCCATGCTGCAGCAACTCGGCAATCCATTCGGCGTCCTTCACGTCGGTCTTGCGTCCCGGCACCGCCTTGATGTGGTGGGCATTGACCACCAGCAATTCCAGATGCCCTTCCAGCAGGTTATAAATCGGCTTCCAGTACACCCCCGTGCTCTCCATAGCCACGTGCGTGCAACCGGAACTGGTCAGCCAATCCGACAGCCGCAACAGATCCTCGGTGTAGGTCTCGAACCTCTGCATGTGCCGTGTTTCTTCGCCCTGCTCATCGATCCTGAGCAAACACGCCACCACGAACTTCTTATGCACATCCATGCCACAGCAACACCGGTAGAGGATCTCCATCGTTTCCCTCCGCTTCAGTTGTCACTCACGCTGGCGGGGCGTCCTCCTGTTCAAGAGTCTCCCATGCGCGCTTCCCACGGGGGGAGCAACAGGTGGTGGTGCCTGAGAACACCCAGATCCAACTGTGAACGAGCTCGCAGCACCAAGCAAATATACGATCTCTCTTCACCAACGCGAGTCGCTGCGACGATACCATTTTCATCGGTCGTGGCGCCGCAACGCGGCATGAAAAACTGTGAAGAAATTGAATCGAGACGATCCTGACGTGTCACGGCTCAAAATCCACAACCCATAACGCGCGCGGAGCGCGCGTTCCAGTGCGCCTGAAAGCGTGTTTGATCGGAGAGGTGGAAGTCCTCTTCAGGTATACGCTCTCCGGCCTGTAACCGACTGCAACTGCGTCGCCGTGAGGCGGGGTGGGGAGCAGCAGGAGGTGAACGATCCATCCGTAGGATAACGAACTCGATTCGGCCTGTCAGTGTCGGCGAGCCCGCTGGAAAAGGGTGAAGCCTAGACCTGCGCAAGCAGGACACTCGGCGAGATGAGGGGTAGCGTGCGAAATCGACGTCGAGGGCCTGGGGGGTGGTTGGAGACGGAGGGATCGGAAGGTCAGACACGTGAATCAGGGAGACCTGTTCGCCCAAGAGACGGTGTTCATGCAGCGACCGAAGAGCCGGGCGGACAGGAGTCAGAGCCTCCGTAGTAGCCGTGAAGTCCCGTAACGGGGATGGAGCCAAGGGAGGCAGGAAGGTGGATGAATAACGGCGGTCGAGACAGAAACTCAACCAGCGTGAGTGCCTTCGGGCTAAGCCAGCTGGAGCGGCTTCAGTGGTTGCAAGGCTGAAGACACTGTGGCGATCAAAGCTATCCATGTTGACGACCTCGAAGGGGAGAAACGAGCAGAGGACGTTTCGTTGCGTGTCAGCCGGAATCTCTTTCCGATGGCGGTGCAATTCGTCAATCCTTACCCAGGTAAAACCACCGACTGGAGAGCCGTATGCGGGAGATCCGCCTGTACGGTTCGGAGGGAGGGGGAGCAGTACGCTCTCCCTACCCCTATCCCAGGTGGGGCGGGCGCGTGGGACCGCTGTCTACCTGCGCAGGCTTCTTGCTGGAAAGACCCGATCTCGAAAAAATTCAGGATTAGTAGAAAACGCGGCGTGAGGTTGAGGCTTTGAGAAAGCCTCAAGCCTCCAATGATTCGCAAGGATTTATGAGCGCTGTGGAGGCCCGGTGCCCTCACCGGGCAGAATTTTTTCACAGCTCCAGGGGATTGTTTTGGGAGGAGACACCATGTTTCGATCTTCTGCCGCACGCTGGGCCCTTGGGACTCTCGCATTCATCGTGGCGCTCGGCGTTCTCCGCTATAAGCCATGGCAACGACCGGACACTCGGGAGAACGCTACGCCACAGGCCCGGGAAACTC
>DATIGF010000117.1:0-27832 GCA_035454865.1 Nitrospiraceae bacterium
GACCGTACAAAGCTCCGGCAGGTGACGGACCGCAAGGCGGAACTCTTTCGTGTCCACACCTCACAATACAAGCCGGCTCTCTTCCCCGGAACCGTCGAGTTTGTGAAGGCGGCTCTTCACAATTACCGGCTTGCCATTGCATCCGGGGGACGGCGCGAGCAGATCGATCAGGCCCTCCGCGAAACGGCGATTGAAAAGGATTTCGAGGTGATCGTGTCCGCCGAAGACTGCCCCGTAGGCAAGCCCGACCCCGCCATCTACCTGCTTGCATTGCAACGGCTGAACGAACGACAGCCGGACCTGCCGCCACTGGCACCGCGGGATTGTCTGGTCATCGAGGATTCAAAGGCCGGGATTCAATCGGCGCGGCACGCCGGCATGCGGGTGCTGGGACTAGCCACAACCTATCGTGGAGGCCATCTGACAGAGGCCGACAGGGTGCTCCCCACTCTTTCCGGCATCACGCCCGAGCATCTGTGCCGGTCTCTGGAGAACATCACGAGGGCGACCCGGCCGTTCTGAATCTCAGGCCGGCTTCAAACTGGCTCCAGGACTGGATCTCCCCCTCGAAAGTGGCATAGACTGTACGAAGCTTCATTGCGTAGGTTGTGACTGAAATTCGAACGATCGTACGAGGATCAGACAACCAGCATCCGGTGTCCTGCCACATTTTCCCGGAGGTGCCCCATGGGGTTCATGCCATCACGACTCTCGGCAGCAGCGCTCGTGGTTTTCATCGCGAGTCCGACTTTTGCCGATACCCCTCCGCCTGCTGCTGAACCCTCCGAAACGTGGGAATGTCCGCAAGCGGACGGAAGCTCAATCTATACGAACAAGGAACGGGCCGGCTGCCGGGCCATGATGCTCAAGCCCTTGTCCGTCGTGCCTTCATTGGAGAACATGCCCACCATTCCACGAACGGTTGCCGCCGCGCCTCACTATGAGATCCCGCCCTATCAAGACCGCTTTGCCGGCACCGGAAACCCAAACGTTCCGGACTGGGCCCGGGACTGGTACGGCAACAATACGTCGTCCGGCTCTGCGCAGGCTGAAGTCTGCGGGATGTATATGGAATGGCTCCAACTCGCCCAGAAAACACGCGGCGGCTTCTGGTTCGGATCGGACCCTTCTTATGGAGCCGACCTCTCAGGTCGCAATCAGCGGGGCCCCAGCTACTCGTTCTATGACAACGCACGATGGGTGGCGCTGTCGAGAATGTTCGGCACGGGATTCGTTCCGGTGGGTTGTCCGTAAGGGCACGGGGTTGTAACCAAAACCCTGACCGACGTCAGACTCCGTAGAACTCGCGGTACCACTTCACGAAGCGTGGAATGCCTTCTTCGATCGACGTGGCCGGCTTAAATCCGACATCGCGCGTGAGATCGTTGATATCGGCATAGGTGGCAGGCACATCGCCCGGCTGTAAGGGCAGCAATTTCTTCTCCGCCTTCTTTCCGAGCGCCTTTTCCAACACCTCGATGAAGTGCAGCAGCTCCACCGGCTGATGGTTGCCGATGTTATAGATGCGGGCCGGGGCGGCACTCGTCCCCGGATCAGGCTTGTCCCCCGACCATGACGGATCAGCCGTGGCCGGGTGGTCGAGAGTGCGAATGACCCCTTCGACGATGTCGTCGACATAAGTGAAATCACGTCTCATCTTCCCGTGATTGAAGACGTCGATCGGCTTGCCCTCCAAAATCGCCTTCGTAAAGATGAAGAGCGCCATGTCGGGGCGTCCCCAGGGTCCATAGACGGTAAAAAAGCGCAGCCCCGTGCAGGGGAGCCGATACAGATGCGCATAACAGTGGGCCATCAGCTCATTGGCCTTTTTGCTCGCAGCGTAAAGCGAGACTGGATGGTCCACGTTGTCGTGGATGGAAAACGGCATGTGGGTGTTGCCCCCGTAGACGGAGCTGGACGAAGCGTAGACCAGATGCTGGATCTTGTTGTGCCGGCAGCCTTCCAGAATGTTCATGAAGCCTTCGATGTTGCTCTCGGTGTAGGCATGGGGATTGACGAGTGAATAGCGCACGCCGGCTTGCGCCGCGAGATGGACCACCCGCCGAACCGGCTCGTCGGCAAACAGGTCCCGTATGCCGCTTCGATTGGCCAGATCAAGCTTGATGAAGGTGAATTGCTCGCGAGACGTCAATTGCGCAAGACGCGCTTCTTTCAATCGGACGTCATAGTAATCGTTGAGGTTATCGAGACCGATGACGTGATCGCCTCGATCCAACAGCCGTTGGGCGACATGAAACCCGATAAACCCCGCCGCCCCGGTGACCAGAATCGGAGATTGCGACCCGCTCATGTCGACTCCTTGCAAAAGAAAGATTGCCTACGCACGTCCACCCGCCTTCATGAAGGGCGGATCGCCATGATCCAGCCGGTACAGACTCAACGGTGTCAGGGCATCGCCCGTCGAGACGACCTCGACGCGACCGCCACCGGTCGCGCGGTACACATCCAGGGCATGAGCGTAATGATACCGGGCCTCGTGAAGGGCGAGAAGGTCTTTCAACTTTTCTGGCGGCTCCCAATGAGCCGTCAACAGGGCCGTTCTGGCCGGATTGCGCTGGCTGAACATGAAGGAGAGGTGATCCGGATACCATTCGGCCCCGCCGGTCGCATAGGAGACAAAGAGTTTCGCACGGGCCTCGGCACATACCTCGGCAAGATAGGCGTTCGTGAGATAGCCGTTTTCGCCGACATCCAGCCATTTTCCCGGATGCGATAGCGCCGCATGCGCCGCATGACTCCTGACTTCGAGCAATTGCTGTTGCGAGGCGCACACCAACGGGATCGGACCATACCGCTCGACCAATTGCCGGATCACCCCGTCCTTGAGCGCCGACCGCCCGTTGTTCGTCGGCCCGCTGTCGGCGTGCACCAGCACATTGTATCCCCGATCTGAGATCAGGTAACAGTTCCGGGGCATCTCCAGATCGCAAGGGTCTTCGCCATAAAACGGGACGGACACCACGGCCCCGCCCTCAAACGGCCAACTTTCCCCATGCGCCAGCTCGACGACCCGGCCGAATCCCAATTCGCGCAGCAATGACAGATAGTCATAGAACAAGTGTCTCCGGTTCCGCCGGCTGGGCACGATGATGGGGGTGTCCTTCGAGAGGTGCAACAACGTGCGCGGGTCGACGTGATCATCATGGTCGTGCGTCAGAAACACCGCCGCCGGTTTGGGCACTAGCCCTCCCCAGAGAGACGGCACAGAGGATTCGGCAAACCAGGGCAACAGCCATGGATCGAAGAGCAACGCCGTCTCCCGCTGGCGATAGAGCAGGGCCGCATGCCCGAGATGCACCGTATCTTGATCTTGAACGATCTCGAACCAGCGCAGCCGGACCGAGGTTCTCGGGGAAGCGACCAGACAGTCATACTGATGGAGCGACTCGAGCAGCTTTGTGAGGACGCCCTGCGCGTCTCGCGGCGCAGTCAACACAACCGTTTTGATCTCATCGGCCAGATGCGTCCCGTCAAGCATGCCCAGGACTTTACCTACGAAAGGGCCCAAGGGACGATGTTCAAATCCGATCGGAATGGCCTGGCGCTTAACGGAATGGAAAATGCGGAGGCCGCCGTTGGTCACCGTCGCAGACTTGGTCGGATCGGTCGGGAAGTCCCATTGAAACGTGCCGTCCGGTTTTCGGCCACAGCGTATATGCTGGCGGAGGTAGGGACGGGAGTTGACCAACTCGGCATAAGCATCTTCCAGCCGCCGTTGTCGGTCAGGATCCTCCAGCGGAGCCCGCTTCGAGAAGACGTCGCTGATGGCCGTATCGATGGAACTGGACAATAGAGTATGGGCTTCGTGCAGGCTCGCCACGACTTCAGGCGCCACCCCGGCCACAAAGGGGAAGGGGCCCGGAGCTTCACCGCTTTCCAGCTGCACCCAGCACCAGGGCGCCAGGCTGAGATACTGATTGCGCGGTAGCCCTTCCCAAATTCCCATGATCGTTAGTCGCTAAGGGTAAGGCAAACGGTGAAGAGGACACTCGTTCTGAGACAGTGCATTCCGACCGTCACCTCAGGCCTTATGTTTCACGCCTTGCCCATTCGAGTTTACTGATCGTAGGTTCGTAGAGAGCCTGAATGACGTTGCCGTCCGGATCGGAAAAATAGAACGAGTAACTGCCGTCCCGATGCTGCTTGGGCGGCTTGACCACTTTGCCGCCCAGCTGCTCGATCCGCGGCACAAGGTCGCGATACATCTGATCGACCGCCTGCGGGCTGTCGAGGATCACTCCGACGTGGTCGAGGAGCTGGGCTCCCAGGGGCTGGTACGCGGCAATTTCGTCCTTCGAGAGCTGATGGAGAGCCAGGTTGTCGGTCCCCGAACTGAAATAGACGTTGTTCGAATCCGGCTCCCAGACGACTCGCATGCCGAGCAGCTGTTCATAGAATCGGCGCGATCGCGGAAGGTCGGTGACGCGAAGCGCCAGATGCCGAAGGCCTTGATGCAGCGGAGTCGCCATAAGGAGTCACCGAAATCCCGTACGATGCCAGAATTGAAGTTTGTATAGTAGGGAGGCCCCCTACCAGCCGTCAACGGAAAATCGGCCCTGCGTCGCAGGCGACGGCTATGGTACGATGAGGTTTTTCTGGCACGAACAAAGGAGATTGGTCTGATGAATGCTTCGATGCGAGCACTAGCTGTCACGGTGTCTCTACTGAGCGTATCTTCCATTTCGTCAGCGGCAGGTCCGGACAAAGAAGTCAAAGGCAAAGACGGCGCCCCGATGGCGCTGGTGCCTGAGGGTTCCTTCCCGATGGGGGTGCCCCATGGCGACCGCGACGGAGGGCGAGATGAATATCCCCGCCATGACGTCTGGGTGGACACCTTCTATATCGACAAGTTCGAAGTGACCAACGGCCGGTATCTCGAGTTCGTCAAAGCCACCGGCCATCGTGTTCCGCAAAACCCCCAGAACCCCACCCGCAACCTCTGGCAAGGAGACGCGATTACCGAGTCGCTCGCCGACCGGCCCGTGATCAATGTGGACTGGGCCGATGCGAATGCCTACTGCGCCTGGGCGGACAAGCGGCTGCCGACGGAAGCAGAGTGGGAGAAAGCAGCCAAGGGAACGGCGGACCGGCGCTTCCCCTGGGGCAACGTCGAACCGACCAATAAGCACCTGAATTTCAACCAGCGGTGGATCGGGGAAAAAACGCTGATGCCGGTGGGAAGCTATGAGGCCGGAAAGAGCCCGTTCGGGGCATACGACATGGCCGGTAACGTCTGGGAATGGGTCAACGACTGGTACGACGCCAAGTATTACGAGAAGAGCCCGGCGAGGAATCCAAAAGGCCCCGAGACCGGCACCAAACGAGTCCTCCGTGGATCCGGGTGGCAGAACGAGACCCCGACCGTCCGCATCTTCACCCGCGTGGAAAGCGATCCCACGATACGGAATGAATCAACCGGCTTCCGCTGCGCAATGGACGCTCCGAAGTAAAGACGCAAAAGAAAAAAGGTAAAAGTTGAGCCCCGAGAAAGAAGGAACGTGAAGAGTTCGAGACATAGAAGAACGTACCTTTCTATTCGCACTCAACATTGTTCGACTCTGCCAGACCGTGGAAAGGAAAGCGGGCATCGCTCGAACTCTTACCCTGCAACTCTTAAGATCGGCAACTTCTGTCGGGGCCAATGTTGAAGAGGCCCAGGCCGGCCAAAGTCGAGCTGATTTCATCAGTAAATACTCCATCGCTTTGAAGGAGATTCGCGAAACAAGATATTGACTGAGACTCATGACTGAATCGCAAACAGTCGATTCCCGAACCGCAGGACCGTTCATGGAAGAAGCCATCCAACTCTCCAGAATTATTGGAGCCATTATTTCTCGGCCCAGGCAGAATCGATGACCATTTTACCTTTTGCCTTTTTACTTTTTCCTTTAAGCCAGGATGAACATGCCTGGCTTTGATGGCCTAACCGTGGCGGCCTTCGAAAGCCGCATGGCTGCGGAAATGGCCAGACTCATTGAACGCTACGGCGGCCGGCCGCTCGTCGCCCCCGCGCTTCGCGAGATCCCGCTGGACGACAACGCTGCGGCGCTGAAGTTCGGAGTCCGGCTCACGACCGGCCAAGTCGATATTCTGATCCTGCTCACCGGCGTCGGCACCACCGCGCTGTTCGAGCTCCTGAAAACACGCTATCCCTGGTCGTCGATTGTAGCTTCTCTCAAACAGACGGCCCTCGTCGCCCGCGGGCCCAAGCCGGTCGCAGCCCTCAGGGCATTTGGTCTGCACCCTACGCTGACGGTGCCCGAACCGAATACCTGGGTCGACCTGATCTCCACGCTGGATGAGTATCGGCCGGTGAAGAGCTTGCGCGTCGCCGTGCAGGAGTACGGCGCGTCAAATCCGGATTTGCTGGAAGCCTTGAAACAGCGCGGAGCCGACGTCCTCCGGGTTCCCATCTATCGATGGGCGCTCCCGGACGATCTGGGTCCGCTCAGGCAGGCGCTCGACGAAGTCATCGCTCAGAAGGCGTCAGTCCTTCTCATCACCAACGCCGCCCAGGTCGATCATGTCATGCAGGTCGTAGAACAGGATGGAAAGGTGGAGGCATTTCGGTCGGCACTGAAGCAGATAGTCGTGGCATCGATCGGCCCCACCGCCAGCGAGCGGTTGCGCCAGCACGACTGGCCGGTCGACCTCGAACCATCACACCCGAAGATGGGGATTCTGGTCAAAGAAGCGTCCGAGCGAGCCGCGACGCTTCTCGATCGAAAAAAATAACGACTAATCTCGCAAGCTCGTCTGCTTCGGCGTCGCTTCCGGTGACTCTCCTGAAGCTTTTACGTCCCTGGCACAACGAAACCCCATCCAGTTCATCTTGGTGCTGGGATCGGTCCCGTTGCGTTGCGCGGTCCGCACGCTTGGCGTACTGTCGATCCAGCCACCGCCACGGAAGCTGCGCTGGGTGCCCTTCTCCGGCCCCTTGGGATTCTTGTCCGGCGCAGTCGCGTAGTATTTGGGGTCATACCAGTCGGCCACCCACTCGGCCACGTTCCCCGCCATCTGGAACAGTCCGTATGGACTCACTGCATTGTCGTACTTGTCGACGGAAATGATCGGTGGATACAGCAACAACCGCTCGGGACGATCGCGTACCGGACCTGACAAGCCGGTCCGACCAAAGTTCGAACGCGACAAGCCCGCCGGCTGGTTGCCCCAAGGATAGATGCGCCCATCTTCGCCGCGCGCGGCCTTTTCCCATTCGGCTTCTGTCGGCAGGCGCTTCCCCGCCCATTTGCAGTAGGCATCGGCATCATTCCACGACACGTGCATTACAGGATGGTTGACCATCGTCTCCTGGAAGTTACCGCCGTCATATTGCCAGTCGATCAGCGGCGCCTGATTATTGGCGAGGACGAACTTCAGATATTGCACGGTGGTCACTTCGAATTTGTCGATCTCGTATGCGTCCAGGTAGACCGTCCGCTGCGGGAACTCCGCCTGATAGGCATTGCGATCCACTTTCTTGTCGCTCCCCATAATAAACGGGCCGGCCGGAATCAGGACCATCTCGTCATGAGCCGGCAGCTTCACCCGCTCAGCGGCAATTATCTTTCCTTCGGGGGTCCATTCCCGGACGACGTCGGCCACATCCTCGGCCCGCACCAATTCCCCTGCTCCTATTAACCCCGCGATAATAACAACCACTAATCCTCTGCTCAGCACGATGAAGCCTCCTTTGGATTACATCCCCTGCTTCTGCTCGTTCGTAGTCGTATCCTTGTCGAATTCCTCCAGCGGTTGAAAGTTGACCGGCAGCTGAAACAGATAGTCCGAGACGGACCGCAGCTTCACATGCTGGTACTCCACAATCCAGCTCCCGTCCTTCTTTGCAAGTTTCATGGGAAAATGAATGTCGGTCGCCAACCACTGATAGTAGACTTCCGTCCGTTCCCCCTGTTTCGTCGTGACTTCATAGAGCACCGTCGGGTGCCCCTCGCGTGTTTCCGTCCCGATCTGTTCCCGCGAAACCTCCCCGTCGAGCTTCTCGGTTACCCGCAAGTCCTGCTCGGCACTGTAGGGGACGGTCTTGAAGTGCTTCATGCGCGAGAGCAGCAGCCACACGACTTGCTTATCTTTGCGGACGATACTGACGTTGACCGGACCCATGGAGTGATGCTCGATTCGCCACATGTCGTCGCGATAGTAGACGACGGTCTTGCCGGTGCGGCCATCCATCTTCGTAATGCGATCGGCCGTAAACTCCAACGCCCAGCTTGGAAGGCAGGCTCCAACGGCCGCTGCTGCGATGAGGGATGCAAGAAGTCGGGACATAATTCCTCAATCTACCACAGTCGGGGGGTTTGATTTCCAGACTCGTGAATGGTCACAGCGAAAGAACGGCCGCCCCTTGAAAGGACCCGGCCTTCAACGCTTGCAGCGCGCGGTTGGCCTCATCAAGGCGAAAGCGGACCGTGTGCGGTTTAATGGGAATGGCGGCCGCCTCACGCAGCAGATCGAGCCCGTCCTGTCTCGTATTCGCCGTGACACTGCGGATCACACGCTCACCAAATACGTCACGATCATAGTTGAGGGAAGGAATCGGCGACATGTGAATGCCGGCAAGTGTGAGGGTGCCGCCGCGTTCGAGCGCGCGCAACGCCGGTGGCACTATTTCTCCGGCCGGCGCGAAGATGATCGACCCGTGCAATCTGTCCGGCGGCATGTCGGTCGCTCCACCCACCCAGACGGCTCCCAGTTGTCTTGCCAGGTGCTGATGCTCGGGCTTGAGCGAACTCACATAGACCTGGCAGCCCCAGTGGCGCGCGATCTGAATGGCGATGTGCGCCGACGCGCCGAATCCGTAGAGCCCGAGCCGCTGACCGGGCCTGACCCCGCTGAGACGCAACGCCCGATAGCCGATGATGCCTGCGCACAGCAATGGAGCGGCCTCGTCATCTGAAAAGACCGGCGGAATCGGATAGGCGAAGCGCGCAGGCACGACGGCATACTCCGCATATCCGCCATCCATCTGATAGCCGGTGAATATGGCCCGGGTACACAGATTTTCCCGTCCGCTTGTACAAAATTCACAGCTCTCGCAGGTGCCTTGGAGCCAGGCAATTCCGACGCGATCGCCCTCGTTCATCTCAGTGACCCCTGGACCCAGGCGCGCGATCTGACCCACGGCCTCATGCCCGGGAATGAGCGGCAGTCTGATGTCCGGCAGTTCCCCCTCCACCACATGCAAGTCCGTTCGGCAGACGCCGCAGACGTGAATCTTGACAAGTACCTGGCCGACTCCTGGTGCCGGAACAGGGCGGTCCGATAGCTGCAGCGGGCTGCCGGAAACATCGCCCGTCTGATTGAGCACCATGGCTTTCATAGATGCCCGCATGTCGTTTGATTGGTTCGGCAGAATTATCCCGGGAGATTCAACGGGGGACGCGATTGATGGATAATCAACCTGCAGGATGCTGATAAACGATGCCGGCCCACCAGGATATAAATGGTCTGCATGCTTGCAGCAGCAACAGGGCTCGACCCCGCAGGATGCTCAAAAAGTTCGATCAACAAGGCCGCAGCGAGGGAAGGCCCGAGTCGTACCCTCTGGGTACGTTGAGGGTCTGAACGATGCGGGCGGAATTTTTCAGCATCCTGCTAGGGTTTCTTGGCCTTGATGCACTCGATATCGAGCCGGATCTGCACCTCGTCGCCGACAACCAGGCCCCCGCTGTCGAGCGTTTTGTTCCAGATCATGCCGAAGTCCTTGCGGTTCAGTTTTCCTTCGGCGTTGAATCCGGCCCTGGTATTGCCCCAGGGATCCATGGTCACTCCGTTGAAGGTGCCGGCGAGCGTGATCTCCTTCGTCACACCGCGGAGCGTGAGATCGCCGAGCGCCAGGTAGCCGTCACCCTCTTTCTTATAACTCTTCATCCTATAGGTCATCGTCGGAAACTTTTCGACGTCGAAAAAATCGGCATTGCGCAGATGGGCATCACGCTTCCCTTGATTGGTGTTGACCGACGCAGTGTTGATGGTGGCTTCGATCGTCTTGAAGGTCCTGGCGTCCGGGTCCATCTCGATGAACCCGCTGTAGTCCATGAAGCGTCCGGCGGTTTTAGACACCACCATGTGCGCAACACGAAACTCGATGATCGAGTGATCGGGATCGACATCCCATCGAGCCGTTTCAGCTCCAACCCCGGTAGACAGAACGACCGGCAACAGCCCCCAGGTCACCAGACTGACTATCCAGACCAACCCTGCTCTCATAACCACACGTCTTCCACTGTCTCGCTTTCTACAGTCTTCAGTCATTTCTTGGGTGTGACGGTTCCCGATTTCGGACTCGGTACCTGGGGGTTCACAACCGCCCGAGTCTCCTGCGATCCCACTTTTGCGCCCGTCCGCATCCGCA
This sequence comes from Nitrospiraceae bacterium, assembly GCA_035454865.1. Taxonomy (GTDB): domain Bacteria; phylum Nitrospirota; class Nitrospiria; order Nitrospirales; family Nitrospiraceae; genus Nitrospira_D. Next base: position 10,397 of record DATIGF010000117.1, read on the forward strand.
CATGCACATCGACCGGTTCCGATCCCACATCCTCGGGAAATGGCGGAAACGGCTGGGCATGGACGACGGCATAGATGCCCGCCTCATCGATCTCGCGTGCCCCCGACCCCTTTTCGATCTCAATTAACTGGGCCCGCCCGCTCGGATATAATCGAAACCGGACTCGCACCGTTTCGCTCGACGGGGAATGGCGGACCCGACGCGCGGCGCGGCTCCAGCTTCGACTCACGAGGTAGCTGATCTGTTGCCAATAGGCCCGCCCCTGGCCCGGCGTCGGCAGCGGCAGGAGATCCTCTTCCACCACCATTCCGCTGGTGATGGGATTCACATCGGGCTGGACCTCCTCCTGACTCCCCTCTCCTCCACCGAGTTCCTCGGCACTCGGAGGTGGAAGTTCGCTCGTGTCGCTCACTGGTTCCTGCGTCCCCAAGGTGACATAGACGACCCGCGTCATGACCCGCTCCAACTTCTCTTTCTGCGACCGGGCGAAGGTGACTTGCACCCGTGCGACCTTGGGAGCCACTGAAAGTTTCCCATTCGGGATGGGCTCGAGGGTAGTCGTGCCTTTCAGCACCATCGACTCCGGATCCGGCTCCAACGCGACCATCTGTCGTTCAAAGTAAACCGATTCACAAATAGCGACCAACGGCGCATGCCCCTGAGCGACCCCGCCGAGGGCAATGGATAGTTCGAGCGGTTTGCCGACCTGGATGTCCCCGGACGCATCAGAGCTGGCAAAATCGAACGTGACCCATCGTTTTCCCGAAGAGCCGGTCTGTGATGTACCGAGCGTTGAAGCTGCCTGGACAAATGTCTGGGAAGTAAGCTGGAAGGACAGAGCCGCGAGCAGGCCGGCAACCAGAACACAGGTGGAGGCTGAACGGACCATGGTACCCGCATCCTACCTATCCAGAAGAGATCTGTGCAACCCGATTTTTTCCGAAAGACGGATGCCCGACCGATCCAGTTGGTATAGAATGATTCGATGCGAGCGCTCGTTAAAACTTCCGCCGCGCCGGGATTAACTGCGACAAATTGGCCGGACCCGACGCCGGGCCCGCGCGACGTCATCGTCAAGGTATCCGCCACGTCGCTGTGCGGAACCGACGCGCATATCTACCGTTGGGACGAGTGGGCGCAGCGGCGCATTCATCCTCCACGCATCATCGGCCATGAGTTGTGCGGCCACGTCGTGGAGGTCGGGCGGGAGGTCTCGCTCGTGAAAGTCGGTGACTACGTCGCGGCCGAGTCGCACATCACCTGCGGCCATTGTTTCCAATGCCGGACCGGACAGGCACACGTCTGTAAGAACTACAAAATTCTGGGAATCGATCAAGACGGCTCCTATGCCGAATACGTCGCGCTTCCTGAAGGGGTCTTGTGGCAAACCGCTCCCGATGTTTCCCCGGAGTTCGCCTGCGTCCAAGAACCCCTCGGTAACGCCGTCGATGCCGCACTTGCCGAAGACCTCACCGGCCATACGGTCTTAATCACGGGATGCGGACCGACCGGGCTGTTTGCGGCCGCCGTCGCCCGCGTGGCGGGTGCCGCGATCATTATCGCTTCCGATGTCAGCGACTATCGGCTGGGGCTCGCCAAACAGCTGGGCGTGGACCATACGGTGAATGTGAAGACCGACCCGCCGGAGGCGGTCGCCGGAGCGATTCGCGAATTGACGGCCGGTGAAGGCGTCGACGCCGCATTGGAAATGTCGGGTGACCCGACCGCCATGCATCAGGCCTTTCGCGCCGTGAAGAACGGGGGACGAGTGACCCTCTTCGGCATTCCGACCGGACCGGTCTGCTTCGATCTCCCGAATGAGATCATTTTCAAAGGTATTCGCGTCTACGGTGTCACGGGCCGGCGGCTGTTCGGGACGTGGTACCGGCTCGCAGGACTTTTCAAGGCCGGGCTGAATATCCGGCCGGTCATCACGCATACGTTCCCGATAGCCGAGTTCGCCACGGGGTTTGATTTGATCAAGTCAGGACAATGCGGGAAAGTTGTCTTGATTCCATAAAAGGCTAGCGGGCAGAGGCTGGGGGCAGGAGGTTTGAGGAAAAACGCTCTCGCCGCTTGCCCCGGGCCTTTCGCCTGAACAGTGTTATGGCCTACGATTCGCTGAAAAAAGTCCTCGAAGCCCAGCTCGCCGAGATCAAAGGCGCGGGCCTGTACAAGCGGGAACGTCAGCTCCTCGGACCGCAGGGCGCCGAGATTCGCGTGACGCAAGGACCGGTCCTCAACCTGTGCGCCAACAACTATCTCGGACTTGCCAATCATCCTGCGATTCGGCAGGCAGCGATTGACGGGCTGACGGGCTACGGCTACGGGATGGCCTCTGTCCGGTTCATCTGCGGCACGCAAGATCTTCACAAACGACTCGAAGCGGCGATCAGCTCATTCCTCGGCACCGACGACACCATTCTCTACAGTTCCTGCTTTGACGCCAACGGCGGGTTGTTCGAAGTGTTGCTCGATGAACGTGACGCCGTGATCAGCGACGCCCTGAATCATGCGAGCGTGATCGACGGCATCCGCCTCTGCAAGGCTACGCGCCTGCGGTACGCCCACGGCGATATGACGGAGCTGGAAGGTCGATTGAAAGAAGCTGCCGGTGCCCGTCTGCGACTCATTGCGACGGACGGCGTGTTTTCCATGGACGGCGATCTCGCCAAGCTGGATTGCATCGTGGCGCTGGCCGACCGCTACGACGCCGTCGTGATGGTCGACGACAGCCACGCGACCGGTGTCCTGGGCCCCAAGGGCCGGGGCACGCCTGCCCGCTTCGGTGTGGCCGATCGCGTGGACATCATCACCAGTACGTTGGGGAAAACACTGGGCGGGGCAGCAGGCGGCTTCACCTCAGGACGCGCTGAGATCATCGAGTTGCTCCGCCAGCGGTCCCGTCCCTATCTGTTCTCCAACGCCCTGCCTCCAGTTATCGCGGCAGCGGCTTATCAGGCCGTGACCCTCGTCGAAGACGGTGATGCGCTCCGCGCGCGGCTCGACGAGAACGCCACCTTCTTCCGGACCCGGCTCGCCTCGCTCGGCTTCAACCTGGTACCGGGGCAGCATCCTATCATTCCCGTGATGCTGGGCGACGCGACGCTCGCGACAACCATGGCCGACCGGCTGCTCCGGGAGGGAATCTATGTGGTGGGATTCAGCTATCCCGTCGTCCCGAAGGGACAGGCGAGAATTCGTGTGCAGATGTCCGCCGCGCATACGCGCGCGCAGCTGGAATCGGCCGTGACGGCATTTGCCAAGGTCGGTCGGGATTTGGGTGTTATTCCATCATAATAGTGGCGCAAGGCCAGCGGCAAGGGGCGAAGACACCCGAGGAACCACGTTTCCTCCGCTAACCCTTAGTCTCTTGCCCCTTTCCTTACTCCTGGACGGCCTTGGCCCGCTTTTGGAGGTACGCATTGCGAACGGCGGTGTAGAGGTCCAGTGTGGATTCTTCAACACCCTGAAACTTTTCCAGGTTTAAGGAACGAGTGTTCACGATCTCCCCGGCTCGTCCTCCGAGTTGGATCCATGTGACGGTAAGTCCTGGTTCTACCAGAGCAGGAATAGCCTCGATATCGAAAATAGGAAAGACCAGCCAGTTGATCGGGTTCAGTAAGATATCGATCCCATAGCCCACTAAATCCCGCACGGTATAGGGCGGCAGAAAGGGCACCACAACATAGGGTCCGGGTTTGATCCCGTAAAAGCCGAATGTCTGGCCGGTATCTTCTTCAGGCGTGTTGATGTCCATCTCGCTTGCCACATCATGAAACCCGGCAAATCCCAAGGTGGAGTTGATCAGGAAGCGCCCGACTTCGATGCCCGTGCCACGCGCTTTCCCTTGAAATGCGTTGTTAAGGACCCGCTGTGGAAATCGAATGTGATAAAAGAATGTGCTGATGCTCACCTGGACCACATTCGGGACGACAAAGTTGTAGCCCTCCGCAAGCGGTTTGATAACCCAGCGGTCGAGCTGCCGGTTGAATTCGAAGACCTTTACATTCATCGGCTCCCAGGGGTCGTACTCTTCAGTCCCCTCTTCACCCGGTTTCGCAAAGGGATCGAATGGCTCTTCCGCCGTGGCGTCACTAGCAGTGGCCGGAGTGGAGGTGTTGGAGGATGCCTCGGCGACCAGCATCGGTCGGGAACTGTGCTCGACGGCGGGAGTCGGCTGACCTGCCGACCCGGTCTGCACGGCACAGGCCGGGAGCCACAGCAGCACAACCCCAAGGAGAAGCCCGTATGTCATTCCTCTACGATCGGCGGCTGCGCCGCATATTGTCATCGACATTCCTGGATGCCCTGTCTCTATTGATTCCGGATCCGGCCTGGGTGCAAAGCCCGCACTGTATCAAAAATCCGGCCGTTGGCAACAGTCTTCTTTTAAGCGACACAGGCCGGATTTCTCTGACGATCCTGGTCATGCACGAAGCGCTTCCTGGATGAACGTCGCGACCCGGCGAAAGTAGGCCGCGCCTCCCACCTGATAGGTGTTGTTGTGATCCGCTCCATGGATTACATGCCACTCTTTGGGAGGTTTCGCCGACTCAAAGACCTGGCGCCCAAGCTCAATCGGGATGATGTCGTCTCGATTGCCATGGATGATGAGCTTTGGGAGCGAGAGATGCGGGAGTCGATCGATCAAGCGGAACTCCGCACCAAGCAACCAGTGCACCGGCAGCCCGCCGTAATGAAACTTGGCCACAGCCTCGATAGACGGGAACGCAGACTCGAGGATGAGCGCAGCGGCGGGCTTCTGTGCGGCTAGTTCCCCCGCGACAGCCGCACCGAGCGACCGCCCGAACAGGACGATCCGCTCAGGGCGAACTCTCCTGGTACGGGTCACGTAGTCATAGGCGCCTACCGCATCCTGATAGAGCCCCTCTTCGCTTGGGCGAAGACTCTGGCTTCTGCCATAACCGCGGTAGTCAAATAAGAAAACCGACAGTCCCGACTGATATAGCAGCTTCATATTTTCGAGACGGTTTATGACGTTGCCGGCGTTGCCATGGCACCAGACAATGACGGGGCGATCTGCCCGAGTCTCGACATGCCAGCCAAACAGCCGCACGCCATCCGCCGCTTGAAACCAGACCTCTTCGAGCGGCAGCCCGCTGAGCTTCGCCCAATCCCGGTCCTCCCAGGGCTCTGGATGATAGACAAAGAATTGATCGAGAATGCCCATTCTGGCTTTCTTTGGAGAACGATGGCCTAGAAACGCAGCCCGATACCGAACAGGGCGTACTGGGAGCGAAAATCCAGCGCGAGCTGCTTCCAGTGATAGTTGGCGGAAAAGTACTTATATTCTGTGAACAAAAACAACTTCTCAGTCAGATTACCCTGCACCCCACCCAGGAACTGATAGCCGAACGTCCAGGAGCCCTCAAAATCTGTGTCGGTGCGTCCGGGAATGTTCGCGCTTGTCAGGACTCCATCGGAGAGTCCCGCCCCTACCCCGATATATGGAATAAACGTGTTCGAGGGATAGCGGGCGATGAGATTGACCATCGAGTTAAAGACCCAGAGGTTCGTACCGGCAGGAGAGCCTCCGCTCGCCGCCGAAGTAGAAGAAAAGGTGACCTCACTCCCGTGACCGAACGACTCCAATTCGATCCCGATGATGTCTTGAAAATAGCGCGGGAACACCGCGACTTTGATGCCGGCTCCAACCCCGTTGCTGATTCTGGTATCAGAAGGGCTTATCCCCTGGGCGGAGAGACCTTGGTTGGAGGGGAACGCCCCCAATACATATAGGCCAATAGTGGCTTCGGCGGTCTCAGCGGCTGAAACCGGGCCGGGTGATATGAATCCGAGCACGAGGGCAACCGAGAGAAAAAAGGGGAACGACCACATCGCGAGTCTACTCCATGCAGCATTGACCCTGCAGCCGGACCCCAAAGAAAAGGGCCTTTGGGGCTTCCGCCCCAAAGGCCCCCTTGAGTGCACAGGTACGAAAATCAGCTCCCTTTCACAATGGTACAAAATTCGGCAAAAATCCCCAAGACGTTATGGGACGTATGATCGATATGCGCCACCTTCGTGACACCGCCTGCTGCCTTAGCTGCGGTCACACTGGCATCACCGGTCGCTACCCAGCCCAAGATCGTTTGAGCACAGGACTTCCCCTCTTTCGTCGCTGCCGATTCAGAGGTGGCCATCATGCCCCATTTGGTCTCAGTGAAGATAATACCGCTTACAGGTGAGGCAACGGGCATGCAGCCAACCAGAGTGCCATACACGACGGCAATGGTCCCAAGCGTTAAGAATGTCATGATTCTTTTCATAGTCCCCTCCTAGGTAGGTTGATGAATGACCGCGGCTCAGAGAGCCCTTCCCTGAGCAATTTTGCGTCGAAACTATACGAGGTCGTGATACTTGTGTCAATTTACTGGTAATCGCGGAGAAACGGCGGCAGGGAGGCGGGACGTCAGAAGAACGCCTGAATCGACAGGACGACATCATTGTCACGGTCCCGGTGATTGTATTCCAGCCGCAACGCCCAATTCTGGGCCAGTGTATAGCGCGAGCCGACGAACCACCGGAACTCGTCGGATTTATCGCCTAATGGAAACCTCAGATACGTCCCTGACAACATCCATTTCCACCGGTCGGTGAGATCCGCCAGCATGCCGACCGTTCCGCCGCCGCCGATTCGATAGTTGTCTTCGTAAGCTTTGCTATAGTCGGCTTCGGCTTCGGCGAAGGCAAAATAGACTTCCCGTTGTAGTAGATGGCTTTCAGCGGCTGCCCCTACTCCTCCATTGATGACGCCGTTGCTGCACAGCTGGCAGGTGTTGAATCGAATCGTATTCATCCCGACGTTGATCTTCCAGGACGGAGAATGAAACAGCGAGTCCATCGGGGAAAGCGATATCACATTGACCAGCGTGGCCCGCTCGAGTCTGGCTTGATCGGCTCTGTTGTAGTACCGGAACGTCGCGGAGGCGACTTCGACCTGGGCATCCCGCGTGTGGCCGAGCTCAGGGTCTAATAGGTCATGATAACCGGCCCGTACCGAGAGTTCCTCGAACGTATCGTTATTGCGCCATCCGGCCCCGGCGCTCGCGCGCGATGTGCTGTGGCCGAGATCCGGTTGTTTTGAATAGGGAGGGATGGCAACATCCTCTGACGGAACCCTGAGTTCGCTTCGCCTGGCCAGGACTGCCCGATTCTGTTCCTTGTAGGATGCTGCGTGGGACTTATCCACTTCACTTCGGTAGCGTAGATAATCGGACGTGACGTCGAGCACGAAGGCTTGCCTCTTGACCGGCAGGCCGGTGAATGCCTCCTGCGTCGCCGACACCCCCTCCCCGATGATGTCATAAAACAGACGGCGTTCTTCCCCGGAGAGCAACTCGCGCTTTCGTTGGATCACCGTCCTGCGCGAAGGCCGGAACACCGTTTCCTTCACGACACCGGGTTGGGCCGCGACAAGCCGGATGGTGTCGGCCGGAACTGTCCATGCATGAAACTTTTCTGTCAGATGCAGCGTGGGGTCAGCATATTCGAGCAGCGAGAGAATATGATAGGAACAGTTTTCTTTGAAGAAGAAGTAATCAAAATATGAACTTCCCAACTCCCAGGTATGTTCGAGCAATCGCCGCACCTGGTCCTCGCTGAAATTCAGCCGATATTCCCAGATATCGCGATTTTCGATATCCCGATACTCCTGCACCTTCAGATAGTAAGGCGGCGTCATAAAGTACCCTTTGAATGAGCCGAAGATGCCCTTGATGGGATAGAAGACGCCTTCGTTCGGAGGTACGTCCGCCGCGTAGTTGATGGTGTAGGCCAGTAAGCGCGTCTGCTCAGTCTGCCCCTTCTGGTCGACCCTTAGAAACGTGTGCCCGAACGTGGACGCCGGATTGTTGAGGAAGGCCGAGGCAAAGATCAGCGTGACGGATTCGGCATTCAGTTCGTTGAACCACATTTCGAACCGCTCGCAGGAAATGCGGGGCAGCTGCGTTTCGTCTAGGGCGAGCCGCTCTTTCAGCCAGTGATAGCGGGCAACAAAGGCACATTGGGCGGGCTGCTTGGAACTTCCGACCGGCTCTTCGGAAAACAACGATGTAATCGTACCTTCCAGTTCCGCCTGCGGGTCCGTTCTACCAATTGGGGAAAGAAAGAACTGCGGATCGTCTGCTTCACTGGTATATCCGCCGAACAGGTTTTCACGGTAGTGCAATAAGAGGTGCCATTCCCTCTCGGAAGCCAGGTTGGCTTCCAGCGCACGCTGAATGAGTTCGGTACGGTAGGGCGAGTCAGGGGAAGCAGCCGCAAGAATCAACTGCGAGTCAACTGAGAGAAGAAGGAGAGCAAGAATCTGAACAAAGAGTTGCAAGGCTGGAAAACACGAGGAGCTCCGGCCGTGAAGCCGGAGCTCCGGTCACTGAATTAGCGAGTGGAAGCTTGCGCCAGCACCGGATGCGTGGCGATTGCATCATTGATTGCTTTGATCATCGCCACCGGGGAAGCCTCGCCGGCCTTCACCAGCGCATTATACCGGTCCTGAGTCATGGCATAGAACTCCGCCTGCTGCTCGGCCGGCACGCCCATGAGGGAGGCGAGGGAGGCCAGGTGCTCGCCCTGTCCCTGCGCCATCTCCTGCGAGAGGTTGTCGAAATTGACGGTGGCAAACATGTTCACCTTATGCTCGGACCACAGTTTGCCGTTGTTCTTGCAACCGAAGTTCCCGGTCGTGATGCCGAAGGCCTGCCACGGAAGAATCGTGTTGTTCGTGGTGGAAATCAGAAGTTCGGCGCCGATCGAATTGGCGTTCGTACTGCCTTCCCACATCACCTTCCCCAACCCGCACCCTGGCCCGTTGTCAGTCACCCCTGCAGCCAGAACGACCCCGGTCTGAACGGCGAGCAGCGCGACGATCAGCTGAAGAACTAGAAGTCCTTTGCGCATAACGAATCCCTCCTCTGGTGGTTGAACATGTATGGGTTTACCCAACCCGCGAGTTGGGCAATATATACAACAAAAAGGGGGACATGGCCAGAGTGGAATTATGACCCGATCGACGAGGAGCATGTTTACGCGGGAGGAATCAACACTCGTGACGAATCTGCTACGGATCGCACGAGATGAAAGGGCAATTCAAGTCACGCGGGAGGAACTGACAGGTCAAGAACACGGGGGCTCCGGCTTCACCGCCGGGGCCCCCGTGCCTGCACTACCGCGAAGCTGCTTGCGCCAGCACCGGATGTGTGGCGATCGCTGCGTTGAGCGCCTTGACCATCGCGACCGGAGAAGCCTCGCCGGCATTCACCAATGACGTGTAGCGCTCCTGCGTCAGCGCAAAGAATTCGGCCTGGTGCTCAACCGGCACGCCCATGAGCGTAGCCATCGATCCCAGGTGCTCACCGCCTCCCTGTGCCATTTCCTGAGTGAGATTCTCCAGGTTCAGCTGGGCAAACATATGTACCTTGTTTTCGGCCCACACTTTGCCATTGTTCTTGCAGCCAAAAATCCCCGTTGTGATCCCGAAGGCCTGCCAGGGAAGGATAGTGTTGTTTGTGGTAGAGATAAGAAGTTGGGCTCCAACAGTATTGGTGTCAACTTTCCCGTCCTGCCACGCGACCTTTCCCAACCCGCAGCCGGGCCCGGTGTCCGAGATGCCACCGGCTAACGCGATCCCGGCCTGAAATACAACAACTGCCACGACCGCCTGAATGGCAATTAATCCTTTGCGCATGGAGTACCCTCCTCGAATCGAAATGTGGTTTTTGTAAAGCCCAGACGGTTCAACCCTGAGCACCAAGTTAAATTACAACAAGCGGGATCATGAAACCAGGAAAACCGCCCAACATGAACGAAGGTCCGCTTTCATAGGAAAGACAATCTCTTCTTGATAAAGACGGTTCGAGAGGCTGCTGCGGAACGGAGTGAGCGACTAGTGGCTCACCTGCAACCTGGCAAGAATTGGATGAGTCGATAATGTCTCCTGAAGCGCTTTCCGAAGCGCGACTGGCTCATCCTCCCCCATCGTGGTTAGGAACGCGTAGCGTTCTTGGACCGACGCAAACAATTGCGGCTGATTTTCGAGCGGCACATGCATAAGTGTGGCCAGTGATGCGAGATGCTCGCCCCCTCCCCGAGCCATATCCTCTGCAAGGTTTGCGTAATTGAGCTCAATGAACAGGGCTGCTTTCTCGCTATCCCACACTCGGCCGTCATGACTACAGCCGGAGGTTCCTGAAGGGATAGAAAATGAGTAGCTGCCGGTCATATTGGTGCTGGCCATGAACATCTGCGGGGCAATCTGTTTTTGACCTTTCCAGCCTTCCCACAACTTCTTGCCGAGTCCACAGCCTGGACCGGTATCAGGATTGCCCGCACCCACCGCAACCGCGGCATGGCTGACACCCACGAGAATCATTGCAATCACCATTCTCCGTATCCTCATCCCCAGCACCTCCTTCTTCCTCCCGAAAAGTACATTATCTCGGGATGCCATTCATACCTGTCTCGTGCTGATCCGGTGGTTCCTGCTTAAGAGATGGCCCTCAGGGGCTCCACCATCATGTGAGCTCAGCGCGATCGGGCAAGCAAATAAGGCACGGTGATACGTTACCCTCACTCAGGCGGAGAAGTCCAAGACCACGGGGAAGCTTGAATCGCTTCGGTCCTGCCGACCCGGGATTGAAGAACAGCGTCTCACCAAGCCATTCACTCTTCGGCTGGTGCGTATGACCAAAGACGCAGATGTCCGGTTGTTCGCGATATAGAAAGGCTTGCCCGTCTTTTGTAAGCTTCCCGCCTTCATAGACAATATGACGAATGGTAATCCGGAGTCCGGCCACCTCGATCACGGTCTCCGGAGGAAACCCGGTCTGTTCGTAGCTATCGACATTGCCGGAGACGGCGGTCACGGGCGCAATTGTCTGCAGGCGATCGACGACAGATCGTTTGCCGATATCGCCGGCGTGGAGAATGCGATCGACGCCTTTGAAGTGTCTCAAAATTGCCGGATCGAACAGGCCATGCGTATCGGCAATCACGCCGATGACGACTGTGCGTGAACGGTTCACTGAGCCGCAACCGGCTGAGCCCCAAGCGACTCTCGGACTTCGGTCCAGTCCAAGGTCAGTGGCTCTGGTGTCTGCTTCGGCAGCGCGGCCAACTCAGATTTCAAATGTTCCGCACGTGCGGTGCTCATCGGATGCGTCGAGAGCCATTCCATCCGCCCTTCGTCTTTCTCCGATAGCTTCTGAAAGAAGGTAATCATACCGGCAGGATCGATCTTCGCTCGATGGAGCAGTTGCAGCCCGGTCAGATCCGCCTCCGTTTCCTGCTCCCGGCCGAACTTCAACGTAAGCAATTCGACGCCGACCTGTCGCATGAGTCCGATCAGACCCTGCTGATCCCCGACGACAATCGCGACGACCGCCATCAGACCGAGGTTCTTCACCATGCGCTCGAGCCCGTGCCGTTGCAGCACATGGTTCAGCTCGTGGGCCAGGACACCCGCCACTTCTTCCCCGCTGTCCGCTTTTTTCATCAATCCCGTGAACACAACGACATATCCGCCGGGCAGGGCAAACGCGTTGACGATATCGCTCTTTACAACCGTTACTTCGAACTTGTACGGGTTGTCGGGAATTTGCTCCGTCAAGCGATGGGTCATCTCTTCAATGCCTCTCACCGCAGGACCTTCTTTCACGACTTCCTGATGAGAAAGAAAATCACGATAGGCCGATTCGCCCAGCTTCTGTTCCCACTCCACCGGAATGCGGTCGACTGCGAGTTCCACCAGCAGATCGGACCCGAACCAAATTCCCAGCGCCGCGGCCAGAATCCCTCCCCCGACGATGCTCCACATCATCCGGTGCCGGTGTCGGACCTGACGGACACATGCTGCCGCTTGTTCAAACGGGGATTTCAAGTGATCCGGCGCCGTCTGGCGGAAACTGCGAATCACGTCAGCATCCTTCAGGTAGAGCGTCCGCTCCCCCTGTGTCCCGGGCCAGCGGACAACGAGCTGATCGTGATCGAGTCCGCCAGCTGAAACCGTCACATCAGAAAATGGAATGGATTCCGACCGGCTTTCATGACTGTCGGAGGGAAAGGTGACCGTGATTCCATGCGTTTCAACGAGAACCAGACAAGGCGTACCGCTGGCAGGAAACTCGTCACCGAAGCAGAGGGCGTTGAGCTGAAATGACATGGAAAGGTACCGTCAACCGTCAATCGTCATTCGTCCTGAGACCGGAGAGCGCCTCGGCTTTCGATTGACGAGTGACGACTGACGCATGACGTATCTCATTCTGATACGGGAATGAATTGCCTGATCCAATTGCCGAATCCGCCCGGATTGCGGGTCTGGATATAGACCACGCCTGGTCCGCGAAAACGACACACAAATCCTTCGCCCGAGGTGAAACTTGCCACCCATCCTGCTGCGGCTTTCTCGATGTTGTAGGACGTTGTCGCGGACCAGGCGACCAAATGACTGTTGTCCACGATGTATTCCTGGTCCGGCTTGAGTTCGATTTTGTGAATCGCCCCGAAGCTGTTCAGAATGAGCGTGCCCTTGCCCCCGATTTTCAGAATGAAGAAGCCCTCCCCGCCAAGCAGCCCCCGGCTCAGGCTCTGCATCTTGCTCTCGATGTTGACCGTATCGGCGCCGGCAAGAAAGCCGTCTTTTTGGACCATATACTCGTTCACACCGTCGAGCTCCATGATGACGATCTCGCCGAGGACCGTCGGCGCCAGCAACACTTCGCCGGGGCCTCGACTCGCGCGCAAGGTCTGGAAGAAGAATTTCTCTCCCGTGAGCAGCTTGCGCGAGAGCGCGCCGAGAAACCCGCCTTCCATCTTGCTCTCGACATCCACCGTGGGCGACGAGGCGACCATCGCGCCGGATTCAGCCTTGAGATGTTCACCTGCCGCGAGTTCGACTCGCACCATCGGAAACGCCCCCGGATATAAGATCTCGCTTTTCATTTCTTCTCTTCCTTTCTCTCTCCACTTCTTACTTGTGGCGGGTGGCAACGGGCAGGGCGTCCGCACACCCGCAGCGGGGCCCCACACCGGGCGGGGTGCGAGGACGAGCGGGCCGCTCGTTGACAGGACCCGCCTCTTCTACCCCGCCACCCAACCGTAGACTTTGCGGCTCGGCTCCGGTCCCTCGTCCAGATAACTCATTCTGAGTGTTCCCAGGACGTCGCGGGGCAGCTCGTTCCGTTTCGCCGCCGCATCCACTGCAAACAGACGGGCAGCGTTCAACCCGAAGACCTGCTCCTTCACCTGTCTGGTCAGGGGTTGATACCGGTGCGTTTCAATCAGCTGATCCGGAATCCGAAACCGCCGAAATGCTTCGATCTGCCATTGCGGCGTCCCATACCAGATAGAGTCCGTCCCCCAGAGCACGTGATCGACGCCGAACGCCTCGATGATCTGCCCGAGCAGATGCGCGCAGACCGCCGGGTGAATGGTCACGAGCTGTGCGAAGGTCGAGCCGAGCTCCATATAAATATTCTTGATTCCAGGCTGAGCCTGCTTCATCCGACAAAACTCGGTCGTCCAAGGAATCTCGCCCGTTTTCGCAAACACCTCATCCACCGCCGAGGCGCTCTTGAGCCCCGAGTGATAGACCAGGAAGTCGATGTCGGGGAAGTCCTTGGCGGCCCTGATCAGATCCTTGGGATGGTTGTAGTCCGGCACCGGCCCGAGCGGGAGGCCTTTGTGGATACAGACGCGTTTGATATTGAGTTTCCGGGCTTGCTCCAGCATCGGATAGGCAATCTTCTCGTCATCCATCCACCAGCCACGATCGAACCCTTTTGGACAGGAGCCGGTGTAACACTTCCACGCATCGACCTTGAGCATCTCCGCCTGCATGGCCATGAACTCCAAATCGGCTGACCCCAGCTGGGGCGTGGCCAAACCATGCGCGAGCATTCGTTGAGACTGCGCCAGGCGATTGATCTCGTCGCGGATGTGCGCCATCTCTTTCGGCGGCACGACCGCTTCCTGTGGATACGGACCCGGCGGGGTGCTGATCAGGCCGATGGTGGTCTCACTGTCGAGAAACACCTCTTTCACAAAATTCTTCCAGGAAAGATCGTCGATGGTGCCTCGGTCGCCGGCAAGTTTCGGATTGAGTCCCGCTTCACGAATGCGTCGTCGAAGTGACAGCAGCGCTTGTTTCGAGACCGCGCCCGTTCGATCGTCTTCGGCATCGGTCGGGTCGTAGTGCGAGCCGACGTAGTGGGTTTGCACATCGAAGATAAAATTGGGCGCGCCCTGCTGCTCGGCAAAAGCTGCCGTCTCAAACAATTCGACCTCGTTAATACTGAAGAATCGGCCGAACACAGCATTCATGGCCAACAACGCGGCCGCCATTCCGCCGGTGGTCTTTAGAAATTCTCTGCGCGTGAGACCTCGTCGAGCCGCAGTCCGTTCCACGAGCGCAGTAGCGAGTTGTTCAACGCGGGCTTGGTCTGCTGTCTGGGTGAAGGGAACAAATTCTTCGTTCGACACATTCCGCGTTGGAATGGCCGATCGTATGGTGATCCCTTTCCTGGCGGATGATAGGTATGAAAACGATGTTGGAGAGAAGGCCATCGTACCTTTTCGTGTGAACGGTATGTGGTGATTCTGTGGAATACGACGAGCGCTGTCAAGCAACCGGTACGAGTGGCGAGGCGGACGGTGGAAGACGCGGCAGACTTCAAGAAACGGACGAGCGAAACTTCGCCTCCATTGTCGTATCTACTTGGACCTGGAGGATCCGGAGGGGGATTTTGCGGGTGCGGCAGGTGCCTGATTGATCGGGATCTTCACCACCACATCGGAGTGCGGGTCTGCATCCTGGTCCTTGCCGTCATGTCCGACGCTGTACATGACGCCTTTCTTCAGATTCACCAGCATCGGCAGCCCGGTATAGGGGTCGTAGAAATTCTGGCCGGCTTTGGCGATGCGGGCAAGCAGATCGGCATCTTGAGGACCGCGCCGCAACCAGGCTTGCAGGCTGGCAAGACGCAGATGCGCATCCGTATCAACCACCAGCCCGTTGTAGAGGTCCCACGGTGCCAGCGGTTCTAGACCCACGATGTTCTCGATTGGGTTGGTGAGGTAATCCAGCACGGTGTCCGCAGGGAAGCGGATGTAGTTGTTCCACTTCGGCAAGGAGCCGTACCGCCCTTCACCGGCAGCCTTGTATGACGCTTCGTAATATTCCGCGTAGTCGTTGAACCGGCGCTGTTTCGGCAGCGGAAGCGCCGAGGCGACGACTGCGTGGAGCGCCTGTTCTTCTGCTCTCTCGGCCTTTAGCTGGGCCTCATAGGTCTTCGTCGCGGAGACCAGCTCACTCTGCATGGGCCATCGGATGGAGAGTTCGACCTGATCAAGCGGCCGAAGCATTTTGGCGATGCGGCTCAGATGCTTGCCGTCAAAGTCCGGTCGCACCAGTAGCCCAGACGCGACCGCTATATCATCATTGATTGCCTGAAGCGCCAGAGTCTTGATTGGAAGGGTCTTTGCCTGGCCCAACGCAATGCGCCACGCTTCCATGTCCGTTTCAAGGCGGTCGACACCGGTGTCTGTTCCCTGCACAAATCCATCCGCCAGGTGCAGTTGGTGGGCAAACACTATCGAGGCGCATGGCGGACTTACGGTCTGGCCATAGCCCCAGTCTTCGAACGAGAGTTTCTGCCACTGTCTATAGCGATCGAGGGCGGATTCTCCCCTGCCCACCCACCCTCTGATGGTGTCCTGATGCGACTTGAACTGCCCCACCGGATCCGATGCCCGGAACCATCCGCTCGCCACATTCGCCGAGGCGTTCGACTGTCCCACAGGAGCTCCGCCATCGGGGCCTCCGAGACAGGCCATCGCCTTGTCCGCATCTTTCGCATCGGGTTTCCGCTCGTACCCGGTCTGGATGGGATCCTGCTCCGCCGGCGCATCAAAGCCGAGAAGTAGCAGATAGCCGTTTTTCTTCGAATCCGATAGCGTTCGCTGAGGACTGGTGGTGAGACTCTGGAACACGGGTGAAGGTGGCTCTTCCATGATGACCCATGTCAGCCCCACCGCGCCGATCGCCAATACCACGAGTGCGCCTGCAAGCACCACAAGCGCCACAAGCGATGTCACGATGGCGCGTGTGGTGGAGAAGCAGGAGCCGATGAAGACCGACATCCCGATCCGGATGCGATTCAGCTTCGACCGGACTTTATGGAGTTTATAGCGTGGCTTTGGCTCTGCCGCACGTTCCCTTGTCCCTGTCCGGACGGCATGGCCCGATGATTCGAAGAGCACATCGACGGCTGCTGCTGCCGTCGACACCGGCTGCATCATACCCGTCTCCGGCTCCGCAGGTGCTTGAGGTACGGGTTCCGCCACCGGAGGTGTCTTCGATTCCTCAATGAACCGAATGGATTCCCCGGTTTTCACCCAGGCTTCTTGCTGCGGCACTGAGTCAGGTATTCGGGCTCTCGCTTCGGCGAACGCTGCTTCCTGTCGCTCATTTTGTTCAGCCTGCCGAGAATCAGTTTCTTCGGAGAGGAGCGAAGCCACAGGGGGCTCAGGCACCGGCTCAGGTGTCCGCTTCCGCTTCTTCGACGGCGGACGGTGAGCCTGCACTGCCACTTCTCCGGTGTTCCAATGCGAGGGATCGCCCGTGGATTGTGAGGGAGTCTGAGCCGATTCCGGCGGCGACTCCGGAGGGATCGACACCTGCACTTCGGGGGGCGCCAGAGGCACCGCGGGCTCCGCCGGGCGTGCGGGCCGGGCGACAGCAACGGACTCCGGAGTCCACGCAGGCGCAGGCTCGACATGCTTCTCCTTGAATGAAGGAAACTTGTTCTCAGTCGGAGTTTCCGTGCGGGCGGTCTCAACAACCGCCGCTGAGAGGCTCGCAGAAATCGATGGTGGCGCTGTCTCAACCGGCTCGATCGCCTCCTCCCGCAGCTGAACTGCCGGCTCAATGTATGTCGGTGGCGCCGGCGCAACCTCAGCCGGGGGCACAGAGGCGGTGAGAATGAACGCGGACAGTTCAGGCTCAACAGGTTTCTGCGGCTCGCTGACCCGGGCGCCAGTAGTAGACGATGATTCCGCTTCGACGCCGCTTGAACGGGCTTCTGTAGCGGAATGGACCGGCATCGAGCCGACGAGACGAAACTCCGGTTCGAACAAGGATTGTGCAGGCGCGGCATTCACCGGCGAGTCCGAAACCTCGGGCCGCGTCTCCACTGAAAGGGATGCTCGAGGCTGCGTCAAGAGCGGATCGACTGGGCTTGTCGATTGGACCGACGGCTCTGGGGGAGATTCTGCAACAGGTTCATCGACCTGCGCCGGAGGGATGGTAATGATCGATTCCTGAACCTGATCCCAGGGCATGGGGGCAGTCACTGATGCGACAGCTGAGGCGTCTGCCGGGGATTGATCCTGAACAGCCTCCGGAATTTCGACGGATTC
>DATIGF010000118.1:0-12253 GCA_035454865.1 Nitrospiraceae bacterium
GGTGGCCCAAGGGAAGATCCCGTATCGACGCATCCATAGCCTGATCCGGTTCGAGAAAGATGCGATTGAACGCTGGATCGAGTCCTTCTGCCAGTCACGGCGTCTGTCGTTGCCTACCAGAAGAATGTCCACGGAACCGGATCTCGACGCGCTCATTGAAGCAGCCAAGCGAGACGCCTATACTGCCCGCCACGGGGAAACCCTTTCACCGAGCCCTACGAGAAAGGAGAACGAGAATGGGGCTCGTTAAGCGAGGAAATGTGTGGTGGATGTCGTTTACGTATGAAGGGCGGCAGGTCCGGAAATCGACGGAAACGTCAGATAAGCGCCTGGCGGAGGCGATCCTTGGGAAGGTCAAAGTGCAGATTGTCGAAGGGAAGTACTTCGACAAACCCAAAGAGGACCCCAAGACGTTTACGGACCTAATGGACCGGTATCTCAAGGAACATGCCAGCAGACGGGCGCACTATCGGCGGTATGTGAACATGGTGACCAATCTGAAAGCCTTCTTTGGTGATCCGAAAGTACACCACGTGACGCCGAAGACAATCGTGGCGTTCAAAAACAAACGCTATGCCGATGGTGTGATGCCGGCAACCATCAACCGGGAACTCGCCATTCTCAAGAAGGCATTCAACTTGGCTTGTCGTGAGTGGGAATGGACCAGAGATAACCCGGTTTGCCGCGTGTCCATGGAACGGGAAGAGAACACTCGGGACCGTTGGCTGACTGAGGACGATGAACAGCGGCTACTCGGGGCTGCGGCACCATGGGTAAGGGAGTTGGTTATTTTTGCCATCAACACTGGGATGCGGAGGGGTGAGATCCTGGGGCTCACCTGGGCCGGAGTAGATTTCGCTCGGGGGACCGTCACGGTATTCCGGTCGAAGAATGGGGAGCGGAGAACGATCCCTATGAACCAGACTGTGTTAGCGCTGCTGACCCAGAAGTATGCGAAGAGAACCTCAGGGAGCGAGTTGGTGTTTGCCAGCCAGACGGAGACGCTGCTCGATGGGAGTAATCTCCGGCGAGGCTTCGCCTGCGCCCTGAAAGCGGCAAAAATCGAGAATCTCCACTTCCACGATCTCCGGCACACCTTCGCTACCCGATTGGTCCAGGCCGGTGTGGACCTGTACAAGGTGCAGCGGTTGCTCGGACATAAATCACCGATCATGACGCAGCGCTATGCCCATCATTTTCCAGAGAGCTTACGGGATGGAGTGGAAATCCTAGACCGGAGAAGAGCGGTTAGCACAGTTTTAGCACAGCGAGCTCCTGCCACTGTGGTGTAATTGTGTAACTGATTGAAAATGGAGCCGGCGACCCGGATTGAACGGGCGACCTGCGGTTTACGAAACCGCTGCTCTACCAACTGAGCTACGCCGGCATCCTTGAGGAGACCAAGGGGGGATCAGGCCTTGGTGCGGCTGATCGACATATCAGGGGGCCATGATACCGGCCACTGTTCGGGCTGTCAACGAAGGAGAGTACGACGGGATTCCCTCCGGTTCTATTGCCCCGGACCTACATTCGCCGGCTTCGCGGCCGGAGGGACGGTGTCTGCAGTAGGCTCCTGTTTTTTTGTCGCGGTGACCGGCTTGGGGTTATTTCCCTTTGCCAGGGGATGAATTCTGATCATCGCTCCCTGCCCTGGCGGCGGGAAACAGAGCGGATCCTGCTCATTGCCGAACTGTTCTCTGGCCACTCGCGCGACCTGGCCTCGCACATAGGTGCAGAGTTCTCCCGCCACCACCGTCCCGTCCCGATCGACGTCCGCCACGCCCTGGAGTCCCCTCAGCAGGTGGTAGGTAAACAGTCCGTGCCTTCCCTGCTCGTAGGCATGGGCCTCCTGAAGGCCCCGGTTTCCTACCATCAACATGGTCTGATCCTTCCGATCGCCTCCGCCGGCCTCCCAATTGGGTGACGGAGTGGTGGCGGGATCGGCGCCCGGAGCCGGATCCAGAGAGACATCGAACATCAAAATCGCGCGTTGGATCGGCACTCGTGCGAGCGATTCCTGCAATCGGCGAACGGAATACAGCCGGTTCACTGCGGCAGTCGTCCCGTCAAAGGGCACCAGCGACACGGCGCCGGTCACACCGTCTACCAGGGCACGACCCGAAAAAAATACGTACACGACAGTCCCGGCATCCGCGCGCTTGAGCAACCATTCGTCGAACGTCTCGGCAAGATCCTGTTTCAGGGCATGGGTATCGACGAGCACCCGGACACGATCGTCCGGAATGCTTCCGATCGTACGCAGATAGCCGGCAACCACCTCCGCATCGCGACCGGCATACTTGACCGGAGGCACCTGCTCATCCCGGAACCGTCCGACGCCGATCGCGATGACGATGGCCTTCGGCTGTTTGAGGGCTGCGGAAGGCTTCGGCAGCTGGTCGACATCGGGAACAGGATCGACCGCATCGGCCTTCTCCGGCTTGATCAACAGCGTGAATTTCTTGGCCGGCGGGATGGATGCGACCGGCGTCGCACTGCGCAAACTCAGCACGAGCTCTCCCTGCAACGCTTCTTTGAGCGCGGCCACCCGCTTCGTAATTGACGTGCGCTTGACTTCTCCGGGCTGCAAATCCCCGACCGGCAACACAGGCGGGAAATGTGCGGTCAACGCGGCCATCCCCCCGACCACCACTTCTACCCCTTTCGCCTCCACCACCCCGTCATTCTTCACTTCGATCTCGATCGTCAGGGACTCTTCTTGTTGAAGAATCTGGTCCCGATTCTCGTCTCGCAGAATGGCGCGGAAGGTCAGGGCCGTCGCCTCTTGCGAGCCCTCGCCAGGGGACGGCAGATTCTCCGTGAGAGTACTCCCGCTCCCTTGCGTCCCTCCAGCTACCGCTTCGACCATCGGTGCGACGGGAACGACCGCTGCCAGCGGCGGCGTATTCCCCGGCTGAGTCGGCGTACCGGCGGAAGATGGCATTCCGGTTTTCCGCTGCTGAGCATATTCCCTGATTCGAATGGATTCCGATACCTGCAGCGCTACGCCCTCGGTTACCAATTCAACAGCTTCTCGCACGACCGGTTCCAGCCCCTTTACGTCACAGGACTGGTCGGTGACTTCCGCTTCCCCCAGACCGGCGCTCTGTAGCTTCTTGCTGAAGAGCACAGTGCCGTCCTCGGCCAGGAAGGCCACCTCCATTCCCAGCGTGACTGTCACCGGATGCTTTCTCTTGACTTGGCGGGGAATCGCGAGATCGACCTGCTTGAGCCCCACCCCCACGTCAATGATCCCGTCAGGGGTATTGGTCCCGCCGGCTCTGCTTTCGACCGTGACGCCAGTGAAGACCCGACTGAATTTCTTCGATGTGACTTCCGCCAGGGGGCCGGCGATCGACAGCGTGGCGGGCTGACCGCAGGCATTCTGATAGGGAATCGCAGCGGTGGTGATACTCGGGGAGAGACGTAGAACCGGCGCCAGCGGAATCACTGAAATACCGGCCAGCCGGTCACTCCGCTTGAACCATGAACAGCCAGCGCTCAAGAGGACGAGCATCAACGCCACGCAGCTCACTACGCGCTGACGCATCCGGAAACCCTGTGCTTGCACTGGACAAGACCCTCGCACATTCACGTTATACCGAAATCGCGCCAACGAGCACAACCACCGCGCGATCAATTGACAGGCCTCCAACCCTACGCTAAGGTCATCGCCCATGGTGCCGCCCACCGCTTCCACTCCTTCCGGACCGTCTGGCATTCCCTGGTCCGCACTGTTCCGTCTGATCCGGCTTCATAACCAGACCGGCACGTACTTATTGCTACTTCCGACGCTGTGGGCGCTCGTGCTGGCTGCTGGAGGGTTCCCACCTCCGCATCTCCTGGCCATCTTCATCGCCGGATCATTCCTCATGCGGAGCGCGGGCGTCATACTCAACGATCTGGCCGATCAGCCGTTCGATCGACAAGTGAGTCGAACAAAAGTTCGCCCACTGGCCTCAGGCGAATTACCCCGCCGGCACGCTTTCATGCTGCTCGGCCTGCTGCTGCTCATGGCCGGAATGCTCGTGCTCTTCCTGAACCCTCTGGTCGCTTGGCTCGCGCCGGTCGCCCTCCTGCTCGCGGCCCTGTACCCTTTTTCAAAGCGGTGGATTCACATTCCCCAGGCCATGCTGGGTCTTGCTTTCGGATGGGGAACGGTCATGGCCTGGGCAGCCGTGCGGGAACAGCTGGATCTTCCGGTCTGGTTTCTCTTCGGGGCGACGGCCGCATGGGCGGTCGCCTACGATACGATATACGCGATCCAGGACCGTGACGATGATCGACGCATCGGAGTGAAATCCGCTGCCCTGTTCTTCGGATCATCCATTTACCTGGGAGTCGCAACTGCCTTCTGTGCCATGCTGGTCCTCCTGACGGCAGCGGGGTGGACGGCTCAGATTGGATGGGCGTACTACGGGACGTTGCTGGGTGTGGGGCTGTTCTTCTTATACCAGACCGGGCAACTCCGCAGACCGGTCGAACCTTCTCAAGCTTTCGGTATGTTCAAAGCCCACGTCTGGGTCGGCGTGGCCGTGCTGACGGGACTGCTGGCGGGGTTTCTGACCTAGCAGGATGCCGAAACAGTCCACGGCGTTCTTCCCGCATCGCCCAGAGGCCTGGCGCGTGAATGTGTCGGATGGATTGAGCAGTCCGCTGGGGGTCAGCTTGCCGGCTTGTCTGCCGGAGGTTCTTCTGACTTCGCAGCTCTCAGCGTATTCAAGTACATGGTCACGGCCTTCGCATCGGCATCGCTGAGTCCCAAGGCCGGCATGCGGGTTTCCGGCTTCATGGCCTGAGGATTCTTGATCCAGCGATAGACCCAGGTTCCGTTGAGGCGGAACCCCGCACGATCGAGCGCGGGACCGACTTTCCCGCCTTCTTGGCCAAGACTGTGACAGCCATTGCACCCGTACTTGTTGACGTAGAGACGCTTCCCGACTTCGGCGAGTTGTGCGGCTTGGTCGGGGGTCACGGTCAGATCCGGTCGCGCGACGCTGGTGCCTTTGCCAGGGCGAGTGCTGAAATTCGTGACTGCGACCTGCGCCGCATCGAATTCTTTCTTCGCAGCGACCATCGCGGCTTGCTCTTTGGCATAGACCGCATCATCCACGTCGACGCCCTTCTTGTCGGCCTCCTCGCTGGCTTTCTTCTCGGCTGCTTCATATGTCTGCGTTGCCTGTTCGAACTTGGCTTTGGCTGCCTGTAACGCGTCGGCCAGTTCCTTCTTGCGGTTCTCGACGTTAAATTCGAGTTTCATCCCATGAAGGCTCCGGACATAGCCCACGATGGCCCAAATTTCATCTTCGGACAGCGTGTACTTGAAGGTCGGCATGGTCGGCACCGCGAATTCGTCGTCACCGATCTTGTCGCCTCCGGGGCTGGTATCCTTCATATCGCGGGAAATCGTATTGAAGATTTCCTCGTCCTTGAAGGTGCCCATCTCCGACTTGTTCGACAGATCTTTCGGCTTGGGATCGGACATGGAGGACCAATTGAAGCCTTCGTTCTGACGCCCGTTCTCACCGTGGCAGTGCATGCAGTAATGGGCATAGAGTTCATGCCCTTTCTTCTGCTGTTCACTGGCACAGCCCCCGACCACTAACGCCCAGGCCCCGACCACGCCGGCCACCGTTCCGAGTACGCGAAGTCTTGCCGCCCTCATGCTGGCTGCCCTTTCTTTAGCTTGCGGATCAAGACGAACTGAAACCCAAGCGCCAACGCGACGGCGATCGCCGCATAATAGTAGGCCGAATAATCGGGAGGCGCTTCGGCACGGAAATACCACCAGGACGACACGGCTTTCTGCGACCCCTTTTCACGAAGCTCTCCGCTGGTGGCGTCCTTCTTGCCATCCCAGACGGCAAACGCGACATTGATGAATCCGCCGGGAACAATTTGGGTGTCCTCGTCTGGATGCTCGGTACCCAGCGGCCTGGAGAAGACGACTTTCCATGTCCCGTTGGCGAAAGCGCCCTTGGCCTTCACGTCCTGGTGCGATTGCACCTTGAGCGTGCCAAACCCCTGGGCATTCATGTCGACCCCTTTATTGTCTTTGTTCTTCCAATACCAGATATTGACGGGACCACCTTCAACTTGGGCCATGGGTTGTCCATGGGCAAAGTGTGCCTTCTTGTCTCCCACCATGAATTCAAGCGCCGCCGCATCGTCCGGATCCTCGGTGGGATCGGCGTATTCGAGCAGAACGGCCACCTGAGTGCCGTCATGCAAGGCCCGGACAGTGAGATCCTTCACTGTAGCTTCCTGAATGCGATTCTGCCAGTGGACCTGAGGCGACATCGGAAACGTCGCCGGCGTTGCGCTGCTCCAGACGGCGGCATTCGGGTCGTCAACGGGCAGGGCGCCCTTCACCATCGGCGCGCGAACCGCCACACTTTCCTGCGCCATGCCCTGGGTTGCTCCGCCGAGGATCAGAACGGTCGCGACTGCCGCCCCTCCCCGTACGACCCACTGCCTCATGTGATTAGCCGATTTCATGCTGGCCTCGTTTTCAATTCACGACCGGACAACGACAGGCTGTCCAACCGCATTATTCCCACGTCCGTGGTGATTGATGGGCCCCATCGTACTCGCCCAAAATAATCTTCCAGATCCATTCATCCGGCAGCTCGACTTCCCAGCGCGGCATCGCCGATTTCCAGGGCATGCCTTCAATCGGAAGACCGACGCCCCCTTTCTTGATGCGCCAGAACAGATAGCTTTCCTGCAACATCGCGATCGTGGTGGGATCGGAGAAATTCGCCGGAGGTGGATTGAATCCGCGGGCCGCGGGGCCCTTCCCGTCAAAGTTACCGCCGTGACAGGGCGAGCAGAACGCCGCATAGAATCCTTTGCCCTGCATGATGTTTTCAGGGGTCTTGGCGACCGGGTTGGATAAACCCGTATACTCTCCCGGGGGCGCCGGATGGATCGTCCGGTTCTCAGCCGGGGGAGCATCGCTCGTGGCCGTACTCCCGTAGGTCTGCCACCCGACCAGCAAGGGAAAGAGAATCAGCACGGCATAGCGCAGAGCCTGCAACCCGCCGATGTTCTCTCCGGTCAGGAATCGCTGGATCGGATCCCAGAACGCATCTTTGGACTCTCCGCTGAGTGTGGCAAAAATGACAATCCCGGTGGTCGTCAGCATGAGGTAGAGGAAAATCAAGCTGGATGGCAGCGGCGCTGAGCCCGGGATGTTGGGTACGACAAACTTGAGGATCGCATAAACGACCCCAATCAGAATGATCGGCTTGAGCAGCGAGCCCCCCATAAATTCCTCCTCAGTGCGCTTGTGCAACGGCCATGGGACCGGCCTCGGCGGCCCTGACCGGAGCAGCCGGTGTCTGTGCCGGCACTTCGAGTTCAGACGGATTCACTGAAATCGGTTCCCCGCTCATCTGCTGCAGGAATGCGATGACGGATAAAATTTCATTCTTGGAGAGGCCGATCGGGTTCTTGTTGATATAGGGCATCCTGGCCGGATACTCCTTCGGCATGCCTTCATGACGATAGTCGAGATAGATATAGGCCTGGGGTTGCGTCAGACTTTCAAAGATGAATTCGCGGCTCAGCTTGGCGCCGATGCCCTTCAGGTCCGGGCAACGGGCGGACTCGCTGGGACCGATCGAGTGGCACAAGGCGCATTGCCCCTTGCTGAAGAAGATCTTCTGGCCAATGGCCGCCATGTCGGAGGGAGTCTTCACGGTGGCAATATCGAATTTTTCCTCGGCGGGCGGCAGCGAGGCCATCTGTGGCACAGCCAGGGCGACGAGCGAGAAGAGTCCGAGGACAATGGCGACAAACCCGATGACCCGTGCAAACTGGGCCCGGATAAAGAGAAGAATAATAATGCCGCTCCCGACGACCGAGAGACCGATCAATTGTAGCTTGACGACTTCACTCATAGGACTCCTCTGAACAAGACGACAGCCTTAGCTCTGCTTGTCCAACGTCTGTGAACCACCAGCCATCGCAGGGATGGCTCCATGTCCCATTTCGCCCTTGGTTCCCCCGCCGTGAGCGGCTTTGGCCTTGTCGCCCATCGTGGCCACCCAGAAGATAAAGGCGACCAGCAGGCAGAAGCAGAATGTGTTCAGCGCCATGAAGGCCGCGGCATAACCGAGCGCGGGAGAAAACGCATACTGGGACGAATCCCGCATGACGCCATAGATGTGCCAGTGTACGCGGGAGGATGATCGAGCGTACCCCATCAAGGTCATCAGGAGGATGACCATGATCGCATTGAGCACCAGCGCGTACCCTGCACGCGGAGGCATGCGGCCCCACACCATTTCCGTCGTCGTCTTCGCGCTCTTGAGAAGCAGCGCCGTCAACGGCGTGATTGTCAGCATGACAAACAGGACAATCAACACCTGGGACGTCGAGAAGTAATTGATGCGGACGATGGCCGGAACAAAATATCCCCACACGCCGAGCACGATAACGACGACCGCCGCGACGACGAGCACGGCGCCCATTACCGACCGCGCGACTTTCGCCCAGGTAGCCGTCTCCTGTTTGCCGGCCCGCCAATACATGATGAAGCTCATAAAGGTGACGAGAATCATCAAATTTGCCACTGTCATCTTCGCGGACATGACTCCGAATACACCCAGAAGTGGATGGTGAGTTCCTCCCATCTTTCGCGCTTCTTCCAAACTGGCCACCAGCGAGTGGGGTGTCATCCAGACACCGAGACACAACAGGAGGATGACGAGCATCGACAGCATCGGCTTCCGGTACTTCATCTCGGAGCCGGGAATCCGATAGGTAATCCCGAGCCAGAAATAGTAGTTGGAGCCAAGGAAGAGAACGCCGATGAGCATGGCCTGCAGAATGAAGAGCCAGGAAAGGAATCCACCCATGAGGGTGATGCCCATCTGCTGGTTGTACTGATAAATTTCGCGCATGAGCCAGTATCCGGCGAACGGCAGAGGCAACAGACCGAACACCCCGATGAAGTTCCCGACGTACCCCATCCAATCATAATGGTCCCGATCCTCGGCGGTCCGTGCGGACAGATAACGGATGCCGGCGTAGGCGCCGCAGATGTATCCCCCAAGCACCACATTCGCGATGAGGCGGTGAATATTGACCGGCCACCAGGTGGGATTCCACGTCGCAGCCCAGGCGCGCGCAAAATCAGATCCTTCGGCAATCACGACCGGACTGGCCTGGAAGGTCGCCCAGGAGTTCGGCACAATCATGATGAAGAAGGCGAACACGTTCAGCAGGAACCCGAGGAATATATGGAAGGTCTTTTTCCCGCCATCCTGCATCGCATCCCAGCCATACCAGTAGAGATACAACGTGGCAGTCTCCACCAGGAATAAGAGGCAATACACCAGGAACGAGGGGAAGAAGATATCCGTCAAATACGCCATCAACTTCGGATAGAAGCCGATCAACAAGAAGAGCAGAATGCCGCCGAAGAGCGCGGTGGTGGCATAGGAAGACGTCAGGAGCTTGGTAAACTCCTTGGCGAGCTTGTCATATCGCTTCTCCCCGGTTTTCCAGGCGACAACTTCGCACAACCAGGCGAAAATCGGGACGCCCAGGACAAAGCCGGCCAGAAGCAAATGGAGCTGGGCAACAATCCAGACCAGATTGCGGCTCCCGATCCCAGGGATGTCGCGATAGGCCGTGGCAACAGCGGTCCCGTCCGAATCAGCGGCAAGGCCCATAGCAGGAAGGCTCAGCACGCCGGCCACGGCGACCATCGCGGCAAGCACGGCACGCGATTCGATCACCTTTTGAATGAGCCCCTGAATCATTCCACCCTGGTGCCTCATGGATCTCACCTCTTCGTTGCCCATTCTTAGGGTTTCGCCGCCGCTGATGCCTTTTCGGCCTCTTTGTTCGCAGGCTTCGCCTTGCCAGCCTTACCCTTGTCTTTGTCCCTGGCAGCCTCTTCTTCGGCCTTCTGCTTTTCAATCGCGTCAACCTGCGCCGCCAGTTGCGCAATGACACGCTCGTTCTTGTTCAACGCATCGAGGGGCTTATACGGCGGCTGCGCTTTCACTTCCGGCTTTTTACAACATTCATGCGGATGCGGCGTACTGACAGGCAGGGCCGACCAGAACAGGATCGAGAGCGCCACGCCCACGCCTGTAATCGCCGTGAGCATCAGACCCTGATCAGCCGGAACGCGCATCAAATCCCACCGTGTGATCAACCCTTGGTAGCTCTCCTGAGCGGGACGGGCTCCGGCGGCAGCACTCCGTACGATTCTGCCGATCAGCGCGACCCCCACGAGCAGCAGCACTATCAGGACTGCCGAGGCGATGCTTCCCCACAGCGTGAGTTCGATGCTGATTTTTTCTGCGACTGGAACTCCTTTAAGCAGGTCCGTCTCAAACAATTCATGACTGACGGAGATGGCCGTGTCGGTGACCAGGCTGACGAGAAACCACAGGATGGGAAGATAGACGGCGCCGACCACCGCTCCCTTGATCCAGAGAGAGAGCCCGATGCCGGCAGGTGGCTCCAACCGAAGCCGCTCAAGAAACAAGGTTCTCGTCACAACCCCGTAGGCCCAGATATCGATCGGGATACAGAGAAGAAAGAGCAGCCCGATCCCGACGCCTTCGCCCCAATGGGCGCCTAACGCCATCATCAAAATAGGAGCAGCCAGGACCGTGACAGGGCTGGCCAGAATCATGAGAAAGCCCAGGCCGAGCCGCGTTTCGAAATTGATCATCCCGAAGGCGAGAAAGACCAGGGCAAACGCCATCTTAATCGGAAATCCGGTCCAGAAGGTGGACCACAACACGTTGAGTCCAAGTTTCAAGGGAGAGAGTGTTTGACGATCAGTCATAAGTCCGCTTGCGCGGCCGGCGCCGGCCGCTAGTCCAGGAATTCGCGGTTGATAATCGCTGACACGGTGAAAATCAGGATCGTCGTCATCACGACGATCCACCCGATCAAGGCGATCGGGCGCTTGAAGATATTCCGCTCGGGGTCGCGATCGATAAAGGGCAGTGCGGCCAGAAGCGCCATGAAGGCTCCGGGCAAAGCGATAGCACCCAGGAACTGCCCGAATTCTCCCGAGAAAATCTTGAGGCGAAGCAACTGGAACAAGAAGAGGAAATACCATTCCGGTTCCGGATGGTAATCACCGGGATCCGGCGTGGCTTCCTCCAGCAGGACTACCGGTTCCCAGAATGCCAACGCACAAATCGTGAGAAACACCGTGATCATCCCGACGATATCTTTCCAGATCTGACGCGGGAAGAAGTAGTCGGTCTTGGCCTTCAGTTCTTCCGGCGTGCCGCGGAAGGGACCGGCTGGACCGGCTGTCCGGAACAGGAAGAGGTGCAAGCCGGCAAGACCCATCAACGCTGCCGGCAGGATCATCACATGGATCACGAAGAAGCGGCTCAGCGTCATTTGTCCGGGCGTTGGCCCCCCCTTGAGGAACCGGGCCATAAAGTCGCCGAGGAGCGGCGTCTTGTCCATAATTTCCACGCCGACCGTGGTCGCCCAATAGGCGCGCTGATCCCAGGGAAGCAGGTAGCCGGTAAAGCCGAAACCCATGACGATCCCGAAGAGCGCCAGGCCGACCAGCCAGATCATTTCTCGCGGACTCTTGTAGGCACCCCAGAGGAAGACCTGTGACATGTGTGCGAACACACAGACGACCATCGCGGTCGAACCCCAGAAGTGATAGCTCAACAGGAACCAGCCATAGTCGACGTCGTGAATGATGTACTGGGTACTTGCGTAGGCGTGATCAGCGGTGGGGACGTAGTAAAACATCAAGAGAATGCCGGTCACCGCCTGCATGATAAAGATGAACAGCAGCACCGATCCGAAGATGTAGGCCCAGCGGGAGCCTCCCGGAACCGGCTCGTTGAGCATCTTGGCCTGGATCGTCTTGAGCCCCACGCGCTCATCGACGAAGGCAATGACTTTTTCGAGAACGGTGGCTTCTGAACTGGTGGATGGGGACTGTTGCATAGTGATCAGACAATCCGGATTTGAGATTTCGTCCCAGCCTTGAATTCCATGTCGATAATTTCGACGTCGCCGCTTGCAGACACTTTAATCGGGAGCGCATCGAGCGGACGCGGCGCCGGACCGTCAAGCACCTTGCCGGATGCATCGTATATGCTCAAGTGACAGGGACAGAGAAACACCTGCCCGAGGACTTTGTGCTGTCGCCACTTGTAGCCGCATCCGAGATGGGGGCACTTGCCGGAAAACGCCACATAGGGGATGTCTTTCTTGTTCGTCCACACGGCCTTCCCTGCGG
>DATIGF010000119.1:0-4719 GCA_035454865.1 Nitrospiraceae bacterium
TGCAACCAGTTCCAGGGTCGTTATGACGTCAGGGACAGCAGTCTGCGTTTCACCGGCGTGGCCACGACCAGGAAGTTCTGCGAAGGCGCGATGGACCAGGAGCAGGAGTTCCTGCGTGTGCTCGAAGGCACCGCGAGCCACAAGATCGTCGGAGAGGCCTTAGACCTGTATGACGTGAACGGCAAGCTGCTCGCACGATTTGAGTCGCGCTACCTGAAATAACCCGAGTCCAATCGCGATGTGAGCGAGCGCGGCGGCGCCGGTTTTGATCAAGGGTGATGATGCATTCTCACACCCCGCAACCACTCCCAACGTCACGGCGCCTGGTTTGTACGCGATTTTCTACGAACCGTCAGGAGTGATGCGGCTCAACGCTGGTGGTCATGCATTCGACCATGGTAATGTGCCCGCTCGATTAGCAGGCTGTTGACAAAGGCCTGCCAGCGGCGTTCTCGCGCCGCTCAGAGGCTCAAGGCACGGCACAGAGTGCGCCTCGCCTCTTCGCTCGCTGCGGCCTTGCTGGATGGCCTTTCTTGACCAGCCTGCCGGGCCTCCCGATCCGATCAGCCACTGTGCACTCCGGCGATTTGCTGGGGTCGGCGCAGGGTTTGTCAACACACTGTTGGATTGCAGCACCATGGACAACCCCATGCCTTCGTCATCCCACCCGAATCGTTCTCGATGGCAGGCGATCGTCGCCGGCGCTGCCATTGTACTAGTCATCACCCTCGGGGTTCTGTTGAGCAGATCCCTGCCGCCTAGCACAGTGGTGATCGCCACCGATCAGGAAGGTGGAACCTACAACCAGCTCGCCCAGCGCTACCAACAAATCTTCGCCCGCCACGGCGTACGACTTGAGGTGTTGTCGACCAACGGCTCGATCGATAACCTGAAGCACCTACGCGACCCGCGCGGCGGAGTGAGCGTTGCATTCGTGCAGGGCGGCGTGACCAGCACGGCGGAAGCACCGGAACTGGTCTCGCTCGGCACGTTGTTCTACGAGCCGTTCTGGCTCTTCTCGCGCATGCCACGACCGGATCAGCCTAGCAGGCTTGGCGAAGGCCAACGCATGTCGCTCGGCATGCCCGGAAGCGGAACCTACAAGCACGCGCGCGAACTGGCGGCTGCAGTCGGCATGGACCTGAGTCGGGCACAGGTGCGCGACCTCGATGCAGTCCAGGCGGGAGAGGCGTTGATGAGGGGAGAGCTGGACATGATCGGGATGATGCTGCCCTTGGAGGCGCCGATTGTGCACCGGCTGTTTATGGACGAGTCCATAGAAGCATTCGAATGGCTCCGCGCAGACGCGCATGTGGCGCTGCGCCCGTATCTGAGCAAGCTGGTGGTCCCGCGCGGTGTCGTCGACCTCCCCCGCGACCGGCCAGGAAAAGACCTCACGCTGGTCGCGACGAAAGCCAGCCTGGTGGTGCGCAGGGATCTGCATCCTGCAATCCAGTATTTGCTCCTTGAGGCGGCCTCGGAGGTGCATGGAGCGCCCGGAGTATTCAATAAGGCGGGGGAGTTTCCTGCCGCCGAGCCCATCGACCTGCCGCTGAGTACGTTCGCGCACGAATATTACCGCAGCGGGCCGCCGTTCCTGCAACGCCACCTCCCGTTTTGGCTGGCTGCGCTCGCAACGCCGCTGTTGGTGCTGATTCCGGTACTCGGCCTCCTCTATCCGCTGACCCGCCTGGTGCCCGAGTTGTACAGGTGGTACGTACACCGCGGGATCTTTCGTCTCTACAGCGAGCTCAAGTTTCTGGAAGCGGAATTTGAGGCCAGCCCAACCGAGACCATTGCCGGAGCGTTGTCCGAGCGCCTGGACCGGCTGGAAGAGCGCGCCGATCACCTGCACGTACCGATTGCGTACATGTACATGCTCTACACGTTGAAGCATCATATCAGCCTGGTACGGCAGCGCTTGCGAGGCAGGGGGCCCGGTCACGACCCCCGAAGCGCCGTCACGCATAAAGGGATCGTCCCATAGGAGCCTGTTCGACATTGAAGGTGTAGAGAGGGGTTGAAAAAAGAGTTCCGCCGGGATCGAGAAGTCTATCCGGCGGCGTTCATAGAGAGCGCTCAGCCCGAACAGCCGCCGGCACGAACGAAGATCTGTTTGGCGGGCCTGTAGGGCGAACCTACGACCCGCTGATTAAGAGTGAATCAGAGGGGATGACTCAAGTAGGTGAATACTTGAGCCGTCCCCTCTTTTCGTGCAGTGGTTCTGGTTTTATGTGGTTCTCTGTCCTTCCTCCCATTTCATCCACCCTCACGGCTTTTCCTTTTCGCGATAACACCGTATTAACACCTGTCTCGTCTCACCCTTAGCGACAGGGGCCGGAGTACCGGGAGACAGGATAGGGAACCACCCTCTTCGCACGGATGATACCCGGTATGGGACCCTGTGTAACTGACGAGTCAAACGAGTGGAGGGGAGGAACTGATCAAACCAGATTTACACCACAGAGCCAAAGGGCAATGGGGTAAGGCATTGCCCTCCAACTCTATGATTCAAAATCAAGCATGGCCGTATGGCGCCCTGCCAGCGAATGGGAAGCCAAGAGGTATACTGTTACTTGAGCCGCTTCACTCACGCCCCAACAGGAGGGCCGGCAGATGAAACCGATCCTGTTCCATGACATAGACGGGGTGCTGTTCGGAGAGTACGATGGCGCGTTCCAGTTGCGGCCTGGAGTCAATGCCTGGCTGGAGTGGGCCTTCGAACACTTCGAAGTGGTGTGGCTGACCTCGTGGGATCAGGAGAAGGTCAAGGCATTCCTGACGGTGACGTATAACGCGCATCTGCTGCACCAGTTCCAGATTGCTAACTGGACCAACTACGCCGAAAAGACCGTGTGGCTGGTGGAAGCAATGACACGGCTTGGTAAGCGCGACGTCTTTTGGATTGACGACGAAGCGGTGCCGCTCGAAGATATCGAAGCGATCCGCGTGAACCCGAAGGGCGCACACGAGCTCGTCGCGGTTCAAGCGCAGCTTGACCAGCTGCTCGGCTTCCTGCACGACAACTGACTGCTCCCAACTCACTACAGACCCAGACCCAGCGGAAAATTCCCGGCGGTTCGATACCCCGCCGCTTCCGCTATTCGTCGGAATCCAGCCGCCCGGGGACTGTCACCGTCTCAGCGATTGTGATGGGAGTATCAATGCCTCATTAGGGGCAGAGGAGGGCAATACGGGTATTCCTAGCCTTGTTATCCTCCTGATCTCGGCGTATCGTGCATGCAGCAACGCCCCGCGCGCTTAGCGACGGAGCGGGTAAGATCTGGGATGGCCTCGGAGGCTGAGGAGCATCGAGATCATGCATGGTCGACCGTAGATGCGGAAGGATGAGCTGGCACAGCAGAAGATCGTTCCGCAAGCGACTTACGTCAAGATTAAGGATCACGTCTTTGCCAGATAGAAATACGGCACTGAGAATGCGCAGCCTCTCTTTAGTCATGCTTCTAATCACGCTCTCCGGCTGTATCGTGACCTATCGCGATTTCCCAACTGCGAATATTCTCCCAAACCCACATGAGCCGGCTGTTCACCCTCGCTGCCTTCAGACCGTTCGGTTTGATAGGAACGTGGAGGCGTGGTCGCGTTTAAGTGTGGAGGGGGCACTACAGGAAGTCTTAGAAACGTACGGTGGTTGTAGCAGTAATCTCCTTAAGATTTATGCGTTTAAGGACCCAGAGACGGAAGTCATCGTCAGCGTTCTGGAGAAACCGCGTCCTTGGCGCAGCGAGGATCCGGATATGATCTTAGGCTCTTTGTACCTTTTGATTCCGGCATACAGTGAGCAGGCCGGCTGGGAGTTGTCTTACAGTTTTTATAACCGGTATCAGCTCAAGAAGACGTACAAGTATGAAATTACGGAGAAACGAGCCTCCTGGCTGGTGTTACTCCCATTTGCCTGGATCAACTTCTTCACCTATGGTCTCGAAGAAGCTGTGCGTTCGACTTCTGCTCAATTTGTCGTGGATGCCCAACGAGACGGGTATCTGAGAACAGAGAATTGATTCGCTGAACAAGAGCCAACCTTCGCGGCGGCTGTGTCGGCGTCGTCTTTCCTCTATATATTTCGCTGGTAAGTGCCAACTTTACCGGTCCCGTCGTCTCCGCCCTCGACGGCGACACCATCGAAGTCCCATACCACAATCGTGCCGAGCGCATCCGTCTCAACGGCATCGATTGCCCTGAAAAAGGGCCGAGCCTGGGGCAAGCGAGGCAGGCAAGCCGCGTCAGAGTCAGTCTCTGGGAAGGGAATCCCGCCTCAGACATTCGGCAAGGACAAGCACGGGCACACCATTGCCGATGTGCTGCAATGCGAAGATCGAAGAAAATCGTTTCACGATCTCCGGCATACCTTTGCCACGCGATTACTGCAAGCCGGGATTCATCTCTACAAAGTGCAGCAGTTGCTCGGGCACAAGTCGACGATCATGACGCAATGCTACGCGCAAGCGCGGTATGGAACGGAGAAATTATCGGTGGTATTGAGTATCCGCCGCGATGTGATCGAACGCGGCGGCACGCGTAAGCGGAGAAGACCACTGGAGGGGCTTATCCGCGCGTATCAGATTGCGATACACCGACGAAATGCGCGCGGCACGAGCGAAGCTTGGTTTGGTGGGCCGTGTAGGGGTCGAACCTACGGCCCGCTGATTAAGAGTCAGCTGCTCTACCAACTGAGCTAACGGCCCACCTAGGTGTGTA
>DATIGF010000120.1:0-10624 GCA_035454865.1 Nitrospiraceae bacterium
CGGTGAGCGAAATTCGACAGGCGCCTGGGCGCACCGATGGCGCTCCCCGCATCCCTGCGGCACAGCCGCGCACCTGGAGCCCCGGATTGCCGGCCGCCCTTGGCGGCGACTAGTTCGACGATATCTCGACTGTAAACAGGCCGCGCCGCCGTTCCTGTGAGTAGGCGGTCATGGTCCTTTGACGCGTTCGTTTTGACATTTCCTGATTTGAACCAGAAAGGCAACGGTATGGAATCAAATACTCTTGTAGCAGAACAATGTATCAGCCTGCCCTCGGACCAGGACGCTTCCGGTCGTACACTCGGGGACGAAGAACTGGACCTGTTGGGGCAGGTAATCAGAAGCGGAACTCTTACTAGCACCAAGGGTGAGTTCGTTCGACTTCTTGAGAAGCGATTTGCCGAGGTTCTCGGAGTTCAGCACGTTTACGCATGCGCATCAGGGACGGCGGCTATCCACACGGCCGTTGCGGCTCTGGATCCGAATCCCGGTGACGAGTTCGTGACCACTCCTATTACCGATATGGGAGCCCTGGCTCCGATCCTTTACCAGGGGGCGATCCCAGTGTTTGCGGATGTCGATCCTCGGACCTTCAATGTAACCGCCGAGACGATCGCTCCCTGCCTTAGCGATCGAACCAAAGGCATCATAGTCACCCACCTCTTCGGAAATCCCTGCGACATGCGCGGGATCATGGAACTGGCTCGCGCGAAGAACCTGCCCGTTATCGAAGATTGCGCACAGGCATTCATGGCTGAGCAGGGCGGCCAGAAGATGGGTGCGATCGGAACGATCGGCTGCTTCAGCCTGCAGCAAGGCAAACACATGACCACTGGCGAGGGGGGCTTGGTTTGCACGAGCGATCCGGCGTTGGCGCGGAGAATGTTCTTGTTTATCAACAAGGCGTGGGGATACGGCGACCCCAAACCGGATCATTACTTTCTAGCCCCGAACTACCGGATGTCTGAGCTGCAGGGAGCGGTCGGCGTGGCTCAACTATCTAAACTCAAGGCATCCGTCGTCAATCGTGTCTTCGCCGCTGCCAGGCTCACTGAGCATATCGGCGATTTGCCCGGAATCGAGACTCCATATACTTATCCCGAAAGCATGCACACATACTGGAAGTACTGTCTCCGGGTCGATAGCAGCACGTTGCCGGGAGGAGCAGTTGGACTGGCACAGATCCTCGGGAAGAAAGGCATATCCTCAGCTCCGCGATACATTCAGAAGCCAGCGTTCATGTGCGAGATCTTCCAGCGGCAGCGAACCTTCGGATCGAGCCGTTTCCCCTTCACCCTGGCTCGACCTGAGACCGTTGACTACAACCCTGACCGTTTCAAGGGCACCTTTGCCGCCCTCGAAAGCGCATTGGTTCTTCCTTTGAACGAGCGATACACGGAACAACACGTGGACTATGTCGCGCAGTCCCTTAGCGACGCGATCCGGCAACTAGGAGCATAAGGCCATGAGGACGAACGGAAAGAAACTGAAACTCGGCATCATCGGCGCAGGAGCTATCGCACAGGCTTACGCCCGCGCCTGTGAAAAGTGCGAAAACGTCAGCATTGTGGCCGTCGCGGATATTCGACCTGAGGCGGCTTCGGCGCTCGCTGAGGGTTTCGGCTGCCAGAGCTTCGGCTCGGTCGAGGCACTTACGCAGAGAGCCAAACCCGATGCGGCGATCGTTTGCACTCCGCCTTCCACCCACCTTGACGTCTGTCTTCATCTGATCGAGCGGGGAATTCACGTTCTTTGCGAGAAGCCCTTGACGCTTGATGTTCGTGGCGCCACGCACATGGTGGAAGCCGCGCGGAAGGCAGGCGTTACGCTCACAATGGGATCGAAGTTTCGATACGTCGACGATGTCATCCGTGCGAAGAGCATCGTCACATCGGGCATCTTGGGCGACATAGTGCTCTTCGAGAACGTCTTCACGTCTCAAGTTGACATGACACTCCGGTGGAATTCGGAACCAAGCATAAGTGGTGGAGGAGTGCTAATCGACAATGGTTCGCACTCCGTCGACATCGTTCGCTATTTCCTCGGACCCCTGGCTGAACTGCAGGTGGTCGAGGGCAGACGAGTGCAGAGTTTGCAGGTGGAGGATACTGTTCGAATCCTCGTTCGAAGTGTCAGCGGGGTTATGGGGAGTATCGACCTCTCGTGGAGCATCAACAAGGAGCAACCGAACTACATCAGCATCTACGGCTCTCGCGGCACAGTTTTTATTGGCTGGAAGGAGTCAAAGTACCGCCAGTCGTCAAGCAGGGATTGGATCGTGTTTGGGCACGGGTACGACAAAGTTCAGGCGTTCCGGAGTCAGGTCGTCAACTTCGCGAATGCACTCCTATACGGTGAGACTCTGTTGATCAACGCACAGGATGCCCTGGCGTCGGTTCAGGCAGTAGAGGCCGCTTATGTGGCTCTTCGCCAGTCTCGGTGGACGAGGGTGCGCCCGTTTTGGCGAGCGTCTGTGCAGCCCAAAAGTAACGGTCACGATCGGGTCGCCGTGGCGGTGGCGCCATGAGCGTCCAGGTCCATCGCACTGCGATCATCGAAGATGGCGTTGAAATAGGCGCCGGCACCTCCATCTGGGATAACGTCCACATCCGTCATTCGACCCGAATAGGCGAAGACTGCATCGTCGGTGAAAAGACCTACATCGCCTATGACGTCCGGATCGGCTCTCGGGTGAAGATCAATGCTTTCGTCTACATATGCACAGGAGTGACAATCGAAGATGGTGTCATGATCAGTGCCGGCACCGTGTTCACGAATGACCGGTTTCCGCGAGCCACAACGGTGGACCTGGCACAGCTTCGATCATCTGAACCGGACGAAACCACTCGACCGACCTTGGTCCGGGAAGGAGCGACGATCGGGGCCGGATGCGTCATCGGCAACGACCTCGTGATCGGGCGCTTTGCCATGGTAGGCATGGGGGCACTGGTCACGAAGTCTGTCCCCGACTTCCATCTGGTAGTCGGCCACCCGGCTGCGACCGTCGGTTACGTTTGCCGCTGTGGACATCCGACGCTCAGGCTCAGAGGAGACCGGCTTGAGGGCTATCAGGAAGCGACCTGTCCCGAGTGTGCGCTTAAGTACGGAATCGAAAACGGCGTCGTCACTGAGCTGTCTCCGCCGGTCTGAAGGCCGCCAGCCTGCGATCCGTCAAACCATGTTTCCTACCGAGAACCCGGAAAGTGTCCTCGGCAGCCTGCCGACTCTGCGAAAGAGATACGGGTTTGCTAAGACCGTGCTCGACGTCGCAGTGTGCGTGGTCTTATTGCCCTTGGCGGCGCCAATCATGCTCGTCATTGCGCTGGTGATCCGGCTGGAGTCGCGAGGTTCACCCATTTTCGTTCAGGAAAGAATCGGTTTCGCCGGTCAGCGTTTTCGTTTGTATAAATTCCGTACGATGAAGCATGACTATGCTGGCACTGACGCCCGTCAATTCATGAAAGCGTATATACGAGGTGAGATCTACTCAGGATCGGACAGCGGAACGCCACTGGTCTACAAGCCAAGCCACAAGGCGTATGTCACGAAAGTCGGCCGGTTTCTGCGTAAGACAAGTCTGGATGAGTTGCCGCAGCTCTTCAACGTGCTCAAACGCGACATGGGGTTGGTCGGGCCGCGGCCGCACGTTGCATGGGAAGTGGAAGAGTACCGGCCGTGGCACCGAGGACGGCTCGATGTTCTACCAGGGATTACGGGACTTGCTCAAGTAAAAGGGCGCAGCGGGATTACGTTTGATCAAATGGTCCGGCTGGACCTGCAGTACGTCAGGGACTGCACCTTGATGCTGGACCTGAAGATTCTCTGGTGGACTCTATTAGTCGTCTTGAACGGGCGGGGAGCGGCTTGAGGTCGTGTGCGGCAGATGTACTTCCTAAAGAAATGAACCGAAGCCTCCAATCTAATCCAGTCGCAGAAAACGTCCCGCCCAGTTTGGAGCATCAGATGGTGCTTGTGGCGAAAGGGGGCGGCATACTGCTCGCGGGTAAGGTGTTCACTTACGTGGGCCGGTTCGCGGCTGTGTTCATTTTGGTACGGCTAATGACAGCCCCGCAGTATGGCCAATACAATCTCGGTCTGACGACTGCTGAAGTCCTCGCGGGTTTGGCGGCTCTTGGTTTGCCAACCGCCCTGATCCGCTTCCTACCTCACCTCCTGAGGCGCGGTGACCGTCCAGGATTCTGGGGTACGCTTCAGGTTTGCTTGGGCCTCACTGTGGGGTTGAGTATTCTTCTTGCAGGGGGGCTGTTTGTAAGTGCGGAAACTGTAGCCAAGTCCGTCTTCCATGATGCGAATCTGGCTCCCGTTCTCCGACTTGTCGCCGTTTTTGTTCCGTTCTTCGCAGCAAGCGATTCCCTGGCTGCCGCGACGAGGGGATTCAAGGCGATGCAGTACACAACAATCGCCCAGCTCATTAGTCACCCTCTCGTCAAATTTGCTCTCATCGCCACGGCCGCCGTAGTCGGCCTCACGCCAGCATTGGCGATTGCGGCTTCAGGGTTGGCCGAAATAACGGTTTGTCTGATGCTGTTTCACTTCCTCAAGAACCTTGCGAAGGGCCAGAAGACGGTCGAGGCGTCACGGCGTGAGACAGGCACGATCTTGCGGTACTCCTTGCCAGTCTATTTCGCCAGTCTTCTCGACGATTTCTCAGGTCAACTGCAGGTACTTCTCCTCGGTACACTCAGCACAACCGCTCAGGTGGGCGTGTACGCGTTGACGCGCGAAGTAAGCAAGCTTAGCGAACTCTTTCAGCGTTCGATCACGATGCCGGCGCAGCCCCTCATGTCTGAGCTGTTCAGCCGCAACTCGAGACTGGAGTTTAATCGTTTCTATCGGAGCACGACCAGATGGACGTTCGCCCTTAACCTCCCGGTCTTCCTCATATTCGCTCTCCTCCCAGGGCCCGTGCTTTCGGTTTTCGGAAGCACTTTCGCCAGCGGCGTGGTCATCCTCTGGATGCTAATCGCGCAGCGCCTGCTTTACGTAGCCACAGGAATGTGCGCCACGGTGCTCGACATGAGCGGTCACACGCGGCTCAAACTGTTGAACTCCGCGATTCGGCTTGTAATGCTGACTGGTCTTAACCTCTGGCTTATCCCTCGCTGGGGCGCGCTTGGTGCAGCCCTAGCTGCATTCTTTACCACGAGCGTCGTCGGCCTCTTGCGACTTGCTCAGGTGGGCTTCTTGTTCCGCGTCCTACCTTATGACGGTGGGTTCGTGAAGACAGTTTTCGCCGCCGGTATCGCCTGGCTTGTCGGACTGGGGGTCGGGCGTTTGATTCCGCCAAACGGCAGCGCTTTGAACGCCGTCGTCAACGGAATCCTGATCGTCGCAGTATACGTGGTTGCGGTGTTTGTGCTGGGGCTAGCAGAGGAAGAGCAACTCATCCTGGCCCGGGCACGACGTCGTGCCGGATCGATCATGGCACGATTCGCTCCAGGAAGAGCTTTCAGCGGGGTGCCCCGACAGAAAACACAGAAAGCTCCAGAGCCGGCTCCACAGCTCGAAGCGGAGATTCCCGGCACAGGACAATGACTTCCGACTACACGTTGCTTTTCATAAGCTTTCTCGTTGGCTTTACGCTGGGCCTCACAAGTGTGGGCAGCGCTGCTCTAATGACGCCATTCCTTATCCTCCTGGCCGG
The DNA here is from genome assembly GCA_035454865.1 of Nitrospiraceae bacterium. Taxonomy (GTDB): domain Bacteria; phylum Nitrospirota; class Nitrospiria; order Nitrospirales; family Nitrospiraceae; genus Nitrospira_D. Next base: position 5,666 of record DATIGF010000120.1, read on the forward strand.
TGTGCGCCCGGTTACGGCGGTTGGGACTGACCTTGTCTACGCCGCGATCACCAAGGTTGTGGGCGCCGGGATTCACTGGCGGCAGGGGACCGTAGACATGCAGGTAGTCCGGCGTCTTGCCGCCGGCAGTGTACCGGGTGGGTTGCTAGGCGCTGCCGCGATATCTGTACTTCCGCGACTGAGCCTTCAACCTGACCTTCTCGCACGCCGTGCCGTCGGCGCGTCGCTCATTCTGGTTACGCTGATCATGCTGGTGTCGCTGATCCGCGGCAAAGAAACAGTCGAGTTCTGCAGATTGCGCGATTTCCTCCAACGCCACGGTCTCCAACGCTTCGGTCTGACTGTTTGGGGAGCCATAGTCGGCTTTTGTGTCGGCTTCACCTCGCTAGGCAGTGGCACACTGATTGCCGCCTTTCTGATGGTGGTGTATCCAATGGCGCCGGTCCGAGTGGTTGGGACGGGTGTCTTCCACGCAGCCATTCTTCTGCTCGTGACGGGCTTTGTGCACAGCGTCGAAGGGAATGTCGATTGGGTCCTGGTCGGCCTGTTACTTGCCGGGGCGGTACCAGGTGTCATCGCTGGCAGTAGGTTGGCAGTGAAGTTGCCGACTGTATGGTTGCGCGCCACGCTTGCCGTCATGCTGCTTTTGGCAGGCGTCAAGTTGATCTAGTACGGTTGCTCTGAGTTCGTCCCCATGTTGGGCTTCACTGCACGGCCGTCTGTCGCCCCCTCCTCGAGCTCTGAGCCGGGCCCGATTTTCATCGGAGGCCCGGACCGCTGTGGCAAGACCACGATGCGGACGTTTCTGACGTCGCATCCGAACATCTGCATATCGGCCGTCGGGTCCAACTTGTGGACGTATTTTTATGGCCGCTATGGCGATTTACGGAACCTCCGTAACCTCGAGCGATGTTTGCAGGCCATGCTGCACTACCGGCACGCCGTGTTCCTCAAGCCGGACGTCGAGCGCATACTCCGGGAACTCCACAACGGCGAGGCGAGCTATGAGCGATTGTTTGCGCTCCTTCATCGCCACTACGCCGAGCGCGCGGGTAAGCGGCGCTGGGGCGATCAGACGGGCCTGGTTGAGCGCTACGCCGACCAGATCTTTGCGGCCTATCCGGGCGCGAAGTTCATCCATATGATTCGCGATCCCCGGGATCGATACGAAGCCTCGATCAGTCTGTGGCCGAATGGCAGAGGCCGGGTAGGCGGGGCAACCGCCAGATGGCTTTACTCGGTACATTTGGCAAAGCGTAATCTGCAACGGTACCCTGAATCATACAAGTTAGTTCGATTTGAGTCGCTGATTACCGATACTGAGACCGTCCTCAGGGAAGTGTGCGACTTCCTGGGTGAAGACTTCACTCCTGGCATGCTGGCGATGGAGGGTGACCCGAACTTCCGAGCAGGGCTCGGCGGACACTTACAGAGGACGGCCGAGTCTCCGGTGCTTTCGGCGGATTTCATCGGGAAGTATCGCGGGAGAATCAGCAAACGCGAACTCCTCTTCATGCAGGCCTATTCCCGGGGAGAGATGCTGGAATTTAGTTACGAACTGGATGACATCCGGTTGTCACCCCGTGAGCGCCTCCTCTTTTCGCTGTTCGACTTTCCCTCGAACTTTCTGCGCCAAACGGCCTGGCGGAGCGTGGAGGCAGCGCAGCAACAGTTTCCACGAATCTTCCCGCGCAGAATCGCGTCCGCTAAGTTGATCCGGAGCTAGCACAGACCAGGACTAGAAATTCGCTAGGAGAATTGTTTCCTATGAACAACAACCCAATTTTTGTGGCAGGCGCTGAGCGGAGCGGAACAAGCCTCATGTACGCCTTGCTCGCGTCCCACCCGCAGATCGCGATGACGCGGAGAACGAACTTCTGGCCCTACTTCTATAGCCAATACGGGGACTTAAGCCGACGCAATAACTTCGAGCGCTGCCTGGCCGCGATGATGCGCTACAAGCGCCTGCTGCTGCTGAAGCCGGATCCAGACCGAATCCGCAGAGAATTCTGGCAAGGACCGCCAACGTACGGGAGGCTCTTCGCTCTCCTTGAGGAACAGCACGCGGAACGACTGGGAAAGCCGCGCTGGGGCGACAAGTCGCTGGATACGGAGCGATACGCCGACGCAATTTTCGAGGAATACCCCAAAGCGAAGATTCTCCATATGATTCGCCACCCGGGTGACCGCTACGCCTCCGCGATCAGCCGCTGGAAGGTCATCCGTGGGAGAGTGGGCTCGGGTACCGCATACTGGCTTGCTTCCGCGCGTTTAGCGAGGCGCCATCAGCAGCGATACCCTGACCAGTACAAGATTGTCCGGTATGAAACCCTGGTCTCGCGCACCGAAGAGACCCTGCGTGAGATCTGCGATTTCATCGGCGAACCTTTTACCATTTCAATGATCACAATGGGCGGTGCTCCCGCTTTTCGCGACAGCGGTGGCAACAGCTCTTATGGACCTCGCAAACCAGGTGAAGTGACGACCGGATCCCTGGGACGCTACCGGCAAGTGATGTCAAAGCCCGAGATTCGATTCATGCAAGCTGTGGCGAAGCAGCACATGACTGCCCTTGGCTACCCTCTTGACCCGGTGAAGTTGTCCCTCAGAAACCGCCTGGCTTGCTTCCTCGAGTGGCCGATGAACCTTTCTCGAATGATCGGCTGGCAGACGCTGGAACTGGCCTATGACTGGATCGGTCGGAAGCCCTCAGCACGTCGCTTGGTGAACTAGTCGTATTGAGTTCGCCGTCCGAAACAGCAACACATCAGACAGGTTCTGGAAGGAGGCCGCTGATGTTTACCAAAAAAGCAAAGCCGAGGAGCATGAATTCTCGGGTAATCGTTCAGGTTCTGTTCACGCTCGTGGTTCTGGGCATCCAAACGGCGTCCGGGCAGACGCCTTACACCCAGGACCTGCGTTCTTTCTACACCAGAGATTACGGCATCTCACGCGCTGCCGCCGTTAGTTTTTCACCTGACGCGGGAGCTCTTCTGATAGCCGAGACCTCGATCCCAAACCGGCCAAACGTGGTTGAGTTTGTGATCGCCGACCTCTGGGGCGATTACCTGGGCCGCGTCGAGGTGCCGTTCTCGCCGACAGGCTTGTTCTCGACCGCTTTCAGCCGAAGGGCTAACAGCTTGTTCATTCTCGACCAAGCTGCCAACAGGGTGTTGAAAGTCCCGGCACGTTCGAATGGCAGACCGCTCGAGTCCTTGCAGCCTCTCAGTGTCCTCACCGGACTGAACTTCAACATTCGACAACCACAGGGCATCACCTTTGACGATCGAAACGGAGACCTTTACGTCCTGGACGGAGTGGGACCTTACATCGTTCGCATCCCGCCTGGCACCGAGGACAACCCTAGCGGCGGTGCCGGCCGGCTCGGTCCCATCGCCCTGCCCGACGCAACTCAGGCGCGAGGGATCGCCTTCAATTCGAGCGCCGGCCGCCTCTACGTACTCGACTCAAGGAACGACCTGCACGAGTTGGATGAGGCTGGCGGCGTCCTTTCCACTCGTCACTTGGATTCAGTAGGAGTAAAGGATCCTATTGCGCTAGTATTCGCACAGAGTCCCGATCTCACAGACGATCCGTCCGTGATGTACCTCTACGTGCTGGAAGCCAGCCCTGGACAGGGTGGCTCGCAACAGCGGCCCTCTCGGATCGCCGAGTTGTCACTCAACGCGCCGACGCTCTCAGCGTCATTGCTGGCTGCCCCGACCGTTTTGCCCAGGCTGGTGAACACAATCAATGCATGGAGTTGGAATCCGCCCAGCCCCGACACGGCCGGTATTGCGTACATCACCCCAAACTGTCCTCAATTGGGCTCGCCTGCCGGTGGTACCTATCTGACAAGTGACTCTGAGGTGGAGGAATCCAACTTCGTAGCGAACGGCATCTGGCAGGGAGTCAACCTGTTCTTGATGAATCCGGCTGGAACGCTGCTGCAGACGTACACAACATACCCACAATTTTCCAAAGAACCCACGGGTGTTGCATTCAATTCTGCAAACTGCCACATATTCTTTTCCGACGATAGCGGCTCGCGATATGTATGGGAAGTCGACGTTGGCGCCGATGGAATACTCAATACGGCCGACGACGTGATTACACGGATTGTCACGGCTAATTATGGCGACAATGATCCGGAAGGGGTCGCCTTCGATAGCGCTAGAGGGATTTTGTTCATTAACGACGGTGTGAACTCCGAGGTCTACAAAGTCACAACCGGCCCCGATGGGAAGTTCGGCACCGCGGATGATCAGGTTACTCATTTCGACACGTCAGTGCTGGGAATTTCGGATCCGGAAGGTCTCGAATACAACCCGGATACGAATACCTTGTACATCGCGGGTCCAAGTTCGAATAAGAAGATCGTCGAGCTCACGACGACCGGAGAAGCGGTGCGCGTGCTCGACATCACGTTCGCGAATGTGGTGGCGCCGGCGGGCTTGGCTTATGGTCCGGGCACCTGGGCGAACGGGAATGGGAAAAGCCTCTATCTGACTGTTCGTGGGGTAGATAACGGTTCGAATCCCAATGAGAACGACGGCAGGGTTTACGAGTTTGACGTCGGTGTGCCTGCGATTACGTCCTTCACTCCCACCAGCGGTTCGTCAGGCACGGTGGTCACGATTAGCGGCGAGAACTTAGGTGGAGTGACCGGGGTGTCCTTCAATGGCGTGGCAGCCAGCTTCACAGTGAATTCGGGCACCCAGATCACGGCTAATGTGCCCAGCGGCGCCACCAGCGGCCCGATCAGCGCGTCCAACAGCGTCGGCATCGGCAGCAGCAGTGGAAACTTCACTATAGGTTCAGCCACCGTGCACGACGTGGCCGTGACCGCGCTGGTCGTGCCGTCGCCGGTAGAGGTGAATCAGGCGCAGACAGTGAGCGTGACAGCGGCCAACCAGGGCACGGTGTCGGAGACCTTCACCGTCACCCTGGGGGACAACG
>DATIGF010000121.1:0-34859 GCA_035454865.1 Nitrospiraceae bacterium
GAACATGCGCGACTTCGTAAAGCGGAACATTCATGGTGTCGTCGGCTACGGTATGGGGGGGGCGTATGCGCTGCAGTTTGCCTGTCACCGCAAACGGCTACGGGCAGCAGTCTCCTACTACGGTAAAATGATTCAGCCAAGGGAGCAGATAAAGGATCTCTTTTCGCCGGTCTTGTATCACCAGGCCGGCAAAGACACCTGGGCGACGAACGAAGATGCCGAGCAGCTGCGCGGCGCCGCCGCGGAGTATGGCAAACAGGCCGAAATCTGCGTTTACCCGGACGCGCCCCATGCATTCTGTAATGAAATGAAACCGGACGCCTACAGGGCTGACGACACGGCCCTGGCCTGGGAACGGACCGCCGCATTCCTCAAGACTTGCTTCCAGGGAACTTGAACAGGGCCAGGCAGCCAACTCCGCCATTGTCTTCACATTCAACGAAATGGTTTCGCTGATGCTCTGTCATGGTCGTTTCACGCGTCGTGGGACGACAGTTGCGCTCCTCGTAATTCTGACTGCGGGCGCGATCATGCCTGCGACGGCGCTTCCGGCCGAAAAGATCTCGCCGTCACTTTTGTCCGAGGCTGTCGTCCGCCAGGCGGAACAGCTTGCCACAATCGATTCGGATGCCGGCGCCATGACGTTGTTCACGACAACGGTCGGCCCCGCCCTAGGTTTGAAAGATGCGGCCGGGACACTAGGCGCCAAAGGACTTCCGGCCAAGTTAGCGAAAGAACTCGGCGTCACCGAACTATCCTTGACTGTCCATCAGCTCATGGCGGCGCTGGCGGCATGGCAATTGGCCGATGCGACAGGTCATGGAGTTGATGTCGCGTCGTCTTCTGCGATCACGTCGCCGGCTCTACCTCCTGCGGCACGGCAGGAATGGATGATCGCCAGCGGCCACGTGTCGGCTCTTGCCGACCTCTTCCGGCTGTTGGCTGATCAGCAACCGGGTGACGCGGGGCAATCAGCGCGCCAGGTGCAACGAATGGAGCTCGCTCTTGCTGCGAATCGGGTGGCGTTTGAGGCGCATCAGCGCGCGACCGCCGCATGGTGGGAACTGCACGAATGGAAAGACCGCATAAGACAAGGCAGAGGACAGGCTCGCCTCTGCGGAACCTGGCAGTGGGTCATTCACAATCACCAGAAGCATCATCAGGAACAAAAGCTCTCGTTGCTTTTTCCTCCTCCGGGAAAAGACGGAGCCGGGATCGCCGGCCTGGCGGAAACAATCGTGCTTGGCGACACGGTCTATCTCCGATGGGAAGCGGACGGAAGAACCCAGGAGGACAGCCTGCTCTTTTCGAAGGAAGGAAACCGGCTGGAGGGAACTTTCGTCAATTCGCAGGGAGGTTGGGGATCGATCAGCGGGAAAAGAACTGCATCATGCACACTACAATGATTAGTCGCGCCGCTCTTCCGACAGAGACTTCCGGCTCTGCCACGCCAGGAATACCCACCCGGCAATGAACGCGACGCCGCCAAGCGGGGTCACGGCGCCGAGCCGGCGTACTCCGAACAGCGCGACCCCGTAGAGACTTCCGGAGAATAAGAGAATCCCCGCCAGGAACATCCAGCCGGCCGCAGCCACCCGCGCATCACGGCTGACGTGGACCGCAAATCCGCTCAGGACGATTCCGAAGGCATGGTACATCTGATAGCGGGCTGCCGTTTCGTAGACAGCCAGCATCGGAGGATCGAGCAGGTTCTTGAGCATATGCGCTCCGAAGGCGCCGGCTGCGACTCCGAGAGCGGCACACAGGCAACCGACAACTATCAATCGACGAGCAGACCTTTCAGAATTTTTCATGGTATCCATCTTCGGGAAAACCGCCTACGTCGAACGCAGCAGTTGTGATCGCCTCGTATCCCGGCAGTTTGCCACACGAGCGACATGCCGGTAGTGTGTCCCCGCTGTTTGTAGCGATGCCGGACGCATGCATCCCGCATTATCGGCGGCATCGCCCTCGCCCGTTGTTCCATTCCGATGCTTCCACCCACTTGTCCGGCGCACAAAGAGCTCGCCCGATCGCGTAGACGGTCAATTCACGAATGTAGTCCCCGGCGCGTTCGACCGGCTGGGACCAGCGGGCGGTCCCTTCGAGCACCACCACACCTGACTCAACCCCGACCACGCGAACGGAGACGCGCTCGTCGTGGAGGAAGCTGTTCTCCATCTGCGCCTGCTTGTCGAGCACCAGCGTATCGGTAATTTCAAGAATGAGCACATGATCCGCCCCCGCCTTTTTCCCCAACGCCAGGAGAGACGCATCGGATTCCTGTCGATCCCGCCGTTGAGGTCCCACAATCCCACGAGAGGGGAGCGAAGAAGACTCTTCTGCGATCGTGATACCGCCCCGCTGAAACACTTCCCTTGCCGCAGCCTTGGCCGTCGCCAGGGACGGATTGTCTTGGGTCCCCAGAATCAGCACGCGTGAGAGCGGCGCGGTCGGAGAGCGAGAAATGCCGGAAGTCACCGGATAGATCGGTATGACCGTTTCAGAAGCGGCGGGAGGCTTCGCAAAACCGACGAACGGCAAGAAGAGAAACAGCCAAGCGATAAGAAGTCGAACGACGGTTCTTCTCCCGCCCATCAATCACACACACCGTCGAGGAAAGGATCACACTGCAAGGGACCGATGGCCGAAGGTCGCATATAGGTGGAGGCAGGATCCTGGTAGCCCAACGGTCCTCTGATCGGCGGGCCTCCCGGCATGCCGGGCAACCCTTGTCCGGCTGAACGCAATGATCCCGGACGGCTCGAACTGGAAATGGAAGCGACACCCTGAATTGCGGTTACAGACGGTGTACTGATAGCCGTTGTGGGCGCCACTGTCGACGATGACGGATCGATGCCGGCCTGCAAACTCTGCGTGGCTGGAATTTGTGGATTCGCCGGTACGGGCGCTGTTTGAGCCATGCACAAGGTCGCAGATGAAACGACTGAGAACAAGGCGATGACAAGAGCGCGCATAGAGCGGTGTCTCTGGATTGGTCGCCTATGAGATACGCCACTCATCGGCATGAATTATGAGCTCTGTCGAAGCCCGGGTTTCCTTGATCATGATGGTGCCGGAGGCCGGGATCGAACCGGCACGGGCTTTTGAGCCCGAGGGATTTTAAGACCGCCAAGGGTTAATGAATAAGTCAGATTAACAGATACGCTTTCCCCTTCCCCGTTAAGGAATTACCCGTTCATTCTCGCTCAATCCTACTAGATCGCACAAGGGCATAATCGTGACTCAATGGGATAATGAACTACAACCAGCAGTACATGGTGCATGTAAAATTGAGGGAGGTTAGTATCCGGTAATTGTTTGGCCGTCACTTTCCAACCTAGTTCTCCATAATAAATAAAGATAGAGAGTCAAACAGGACAAATCCTGTAGCGGGTTTGGTGTGGGTTAGGTGGGTGTAGGGCTTTTCTAGAAGCGGCTCTCCCGCCCTTACCCTAGATTGGCGGATTCGTTGGATACCGGATCGTGTAGTGTCCGCATTTGGAGCAGGCGACTGAGATCGATGGGAGGGAAAGGTCGTAGTGCTTGTGAATATAGCCGAGCGGTACTGTCGAGTCGGGGTAGCCCTGATTGCTCTGAGAGTCGAGCTTTCTCCCGCACGCTAGATTCGCACAGGTGATTACCTCTGGAACTTTGGGCGAGTTCATCAACATGAGGGCATCACCATAGCACGGTCGTCGAGCCAGGTCCATTTGCCCCCTGTCTCGGAATCAGGGTGATATGGTCCCCGTTCCCACCTACGGCTCATTCTTAACATTATTCCACGATCGGCAAAGATGGACGATGCTGGTGGGGATGGTGGGGATCGAACCCACACGTTCCTTTTGGGAACTCAGGATTTTAAGTCCTGTGCGTATGCCAGTTTCGCCACATCCCCCAGCTGCGCCCGAGTGGGGCTAGCGAGGCGAAGGTTAGCATAGCGGTGGGATTCTGGATAGTCTGGCGCCGATTCTCTTTAGCAAAAGCTTGGTAGAGACGGGCATTGAGTCGCCTCCGTTCAGGATCTCAAGTCCGTTGCAGCTGCGAATTCCACCATTTTTTCCTATCTGCCCCCTGAACGAATCCCTATTTAATTCTGGCGGCTCAAGCTTACGTGGCAGTCCGTCTCAGCCGCTCGATCGGGCAGGCCGAAAAGTTTCGCTGAGAATGCATCACCGAGGTCCGGAGTATTCAAGCAGTCCGGCGATGTGATGTGTCTCAGTGAAGTATCACGAGCAGCAAGTCGAAGGCGGGCCAGAAACTCTTCTTTTCACGAATTGTGGAGCACGATCTTGAAACGCAGACAGCCTGTGCCCTCTCGGCAACAGGCCGCATGCTGGGAAACGATTCATGAGGCTCAGGGTTGGGTCGAGGTTGAGCGAAACTCGCACGACTTTCGCTCATCATACACCTCGACCTCACCCCGAATTGCATAGGACTTTACGCTGCTTCGATCATTGGCTTGGCTTCACGCCGCTGAACCAGGCCGCGGGTCCGATCCATGACTTCCTTCACCCCCGACTGAACGGATCGGCCCCAACGCGTCGCCTGCACTTGCGCCTTCTTGGCATAGCGGCTGATATCCCGCCGCGTCTCGGCTCCGGCCTGCGGTGCGAACAGAAGTCCGATTCCCGCTCCTACGACCGCACCACCGGCAATCATCGCGGCAACTTTGGCGACTTGCTTTCCTTGCTCCGACATGGTGAACCTCCCTATTGGATTGATAGTAAGTGTTATGAAGAGTCCTCTGGTCGGTGTCTCTTCTCTTGCTTCCTGTATCAGCATCAAACGTGCCACACTGTTATTCGCGAAAATCGCCCGTAAATTCGGTCCTCCTGCCTCCATGATTAAGTCCGGTTAATAAAGGGTCTCGTTTATTCAACAATCCATGACACAGTCGTTTCAGAAACCCAACAGTACGTTCGTGGCAGCACGGCTACACCACATCCGGAGGCCGGCTGGGGAGACCGCCGCCGACGCTCGTTGGCTTGCAATGGGTTCTCTTCTCTCATATTATCCGCCGCAGACGCGAATACGGAGGCAGTATGGGTTCGTTTGCCGCAATTCCCTATCCTCACATCAATCCCGTCTTTTTTGAGCTTGGTCCCCTACAGTTCCGCTGGTACGGATTGATGTACTTGATCGGACTCACGACCGCCTACTTTCTCATCAAGCGAAAGACGGCGGCCAAGGGCCTGTCCCTCGGGCCTGATCAGGTTTACGACATGGTGGTCTTTGCGGCGTTCGGCGTGTTTATCGGCGGTCGGATCGGCTACACGCTGTTTTACAACCTGCCCTACTATGCACAGCATCCCTTGAAAATCTTTGCCGTATGGGAAGGCGGCATGTCGTTTCATGGCGGTTTGATCGGCACGATCGTCGCCCTGGTCTGGTTCGGTAAACGGCGTGGAATTCCGATCTACACGATCGCAGACCTGGCAGCGTCCGTTACACCGATCGGACTCGGGTTCGGCAGATTGGGCAATTTCATCAATGGCGAGTTATATGGACGGCCGTCGGATGTCGACTGGTGCATGGTGTTCCCGGCGGGCGGTCCTATCTGCCGGCATCCGTCCCAGCTCTACGAAGCCGGACTCGAAGGCTTATTGCTCTTCACGGTGCTGTGGGTGATCGGAAGACGGACGACGCCACCCGGGACGATCTTCTGGAGCTTTCTTACCGGCTACGGCATCTGTCGGCTGATTGTGGAGCTATTCCGGGAGCCGGACCAGCAGATGGGATTTGTGCTCGGTCCGATCACTATGGGGCAGCTGCTGTCAGCACCGATGGTCATGCTCGGCATCTTCATGCTGGTGTGGGGCTACCACAAAACCGGGCTGAAGGCGACGAAATCCCCGCAGAGACAGGAATGAAATCGGGCAAGCCGGAGTTATTTGTGATGATAAACCTGGTGGCTCGAACGCCAGAATCTCATCAACATTCCGTTTCTATTCAGTACGGCATCTCGTCATCGTCGAGACCGACATGATGGCCTAATTCGTGAACCACGGTATCGTAGACTTCCTGGACGACTTCCTCCGGACTTTCACACTGCCGGAGAATCGGTCCGCGATACAGCGAAATCCTCGCCGGTTGCGTTCCACCCTCTCTGAAGAATGATTCATCGGTCAGCGATTGGCCCTGATACAGACCGAGAAGCTCCTCCTCACCATCCATCTCGAGCTCTTCCAACACCTCGCGTGACGGTTCTTCTTCAACCACAACAGCGATGGTATCCATCAGTTTGGCATAGACGGGAGGCAAGTCGGCGATCGCCCGCTGCACGAGTCGGGCAAAGACCTCAGGCGTCTGTTCATGCCGGCGACGCCGGGACATGATCAAAATCGCGTGCCCGGTGTGGGGTCCATATAGGATTTCTCACGCAGGTTATGATTGAAACCGCTCTCCCTGAAGGGAGGAGAATCCCAGATCACCTTGTTTCCCGGGGCCAGATTGGCTGCGGTGAAGTAATGTTTCTTGGCTTCGTCCTTCTTGCCCATGCGGTCGAGACTCACGGCCAGATTGTAATGGGCTTCGGCCATGTCCGGCTGCGCTCCGATGGCAGATTGGTATGCCTGACTGGCGCCTGCCCAATCCATCGCCTGAAACAACCGATCACCTTCGGCCATGAAGGGTGCCGCTTTAGCTGACGTTCCGTTCGGAGCCGCGAGGATCGTCGTCGGAGGAGCTTTCGCACCCGCGCACCCGGCCAAAACCCCGGCGACCATCAGCAACCATACCAGTCTTTTCATGGTTCCCTCCTCTATAGCTCAACCGCCGTGGCACATCGCAGGAAGAGACAATGGAAACGGACATTCTCAAGCCCGAGGCTGCGTTTCGCAACCGCTTTGTACACCTCACTTTGCGTTCTGTAACGCTCGGCGTGAGCCGGCGCCACCGCTGGCGTGACGGCATCCGTCTTATAGTCGGCGATCCAAATCGTCGCGTCAAGACGGTACATCACGTCGATGACTCCGTCCATGATCTGGTTGTTCCCCCATGGCATCACGAACGGTAGTTCCCGGCCGAGAATTGTGGCCGTTCGAAGTCTGGCATAGAGGTCCGACGGTCCGAACAGGGCGAACAGTTCGCACATTGATTCGACCACGGCAGAAGTCACATCAGGCGGAGTCCCCGCAAGTGCGGTCTGGGCAAATGCTCCAATGTGCTCAGTCAGACGGGCAGGATCCTTTGCGAAATCCCACCGTTCCAGCAAGCGATGGGTCAATACGCCGACGAGACGGCTGACTTCAGGGTCTTTCCCGGATGGCGCCGGATAAAACCCTGCCGGTTCTGCCTGTTGCTGCATGCCGGTGGGGGTGACTTGTCGAGGCGTGGCCCGGGCTTGCATCCAAGCGGCGGTTCGTGCCTGCCAGAGTCCGGTTATCACAGCGGGATCGACCGCGGCGACTGCGGAGGCGGCGACTGCGGAACGTCGCGGGCGTTTACGCTCCGGAGCTTCCACCACATGGTGCGGGATGGAACTGGCGCCGATGGTGAGGGTTTGAGTCGTGGCCACACCCATGGCACCCTCTCCGATATCCTGCAGAAGGCCCAGGACGTTTTCGCCGCTGGACCTGCCCGTGACGCCTCCCGAGAGAAGCAGCAGGTCCTTCGCACGCGTCATGCCGACATAGAGAACCCGCCGCCGCTCGGCTTCCTCCCGCATCTTCAGCTTTTCATGAATGAACACCGACCCGAAGGTGTGGCGACCGCCGAGCGACAGGCCATAGCGCCCGCTCGACCAATCGTAGGACACCATCGGAACAGCGCGTTCCCGTCCTGTTCCCTGATGGAGGCCGGGCAGGACAACGACGGGAAATTCCAAACCCTTGGCCTTGTGAATCGTCAGCACTTGAACCGCTTCCGGAGACTCTTCGACCAGCGGACTCTCGGCTTCATCCGGCTGTTCCTCCAACCTGGCGACCATCAGGTCGACGAATCCGCTCAATGTAAGATGCGGTCGATCCAACAGGCCTGCGGCCGTCTGTTTGGTCTTCAACAAGTTCGCGACGGCCTGTTCCGCATGCAGCGACGCAGCTGCCAGTTCCATGACGGGCAGCCGGTCGAAGACCAACTGGATTGCATCAGCCAGCGGCAGGACGGAGATCTCATGATGGAGTCCGGCCAGCTGCCGGTAGAGCCGGTGGATCGCCCCGGAACCGGGTTGGGCCCACGATTCCAGGCGCGCGAAATCTCGATAATCAAAAAGGCCGGCTTGACGCAACTCATAGAGTTCACGATCGGTCAGCCCTCCCAGCGGTGAGCGCAGGACGCCGACAAGCGCGACCTCATCGTGCGGGTTCTCGAGAATGCGGAGCACATTGACGAGGTCGATTACCTCCTGCCTCCGGTAGAAGTGCTTCTCCCCTTCAATGACGTAGGCAATACCATAGCGACGCAAGGCGTCGAGATACGCGTCGGCCTGTGTCAGCTTGCGAAACAGGAGGGCCACGTGGCCCGGCTTGAGCAGGGGGCGCTTCAAAATATCCTCGTGAAGCCACCGGGCCAGAACTTCGGCTTCCGCCCTGGTCGCTCCGGCTGCATCAAACGGCTCATCTGACGACGAGGATGTCACCAGATGGAGACGCACGCCCGGGTCAGTGCCTGCCGGCCGTCGATGAGGGCGCACCTCCAGCCGGACATTTGCCGGCTGCACATGGGGACGACGCTGGAACAACCGGTCAAAGACATCGTTGACCGGCCCCAGCACCGCAGCATCGCTTCGAAAGTTCGTCGTCAGGGTTTGCACGATCCCCTGGTCTGCTTCAATCTTCTGCACAACACGGTCGAAGGCTTCGATGTCCGCACGGCGGAAGGCGTAGATCGATTGCTTGGGATCGCCCACGATAAACAACTTGCCCGGTTCCAACGCGATCTCCTGCCAGTTCCCGGCCTGTTGCCCCTGCCGTTCGGAGACTGCCAGGATAATTTCGTACTGAATCGGATCGGTATCTTGAAACTCATCGACGAGGACCGCCTTATATTCCTGCTTCACACGTTCCCGCACGCCCGGATGGTCCCACAGCAGTGCGCGGGCCCTGGCCAGGAGTCCGTCAAAAGACAGCCACCCTTTCCGGATAAATGCAGTGCGAATGTCTGAGACGAGCGGAATTATTAACTTCAAGGCATGCTTAAAGAATAGAATCTCAACATCAAGACATTGCTGTGATGTTTTTATGATACTCTCAGCCTCCCTGAAATCGGACGGCTCCCATCCTCCCACAGGACCTCCGAGATCTTTTGCCAGGAGGTCCCTATCGGACTCCGCTAGTTCATGCCGCCCTTCGGGACCCTTTTCGACAAGCAGTCCTAAGAGGGCACTCGCTGCGGCAAGCATGTGTTCGATTTTCCGTCGCCTCGGGCGATCGTGCCTGTCCAACAGCGCCTGCGCGCGCTCGCGCAGGCCGGAGAGCCACGCGGTCACTGTCGCATCGGACTGCCCGGAATCAAGCTGTTCGGAAAGCCTGGCCAGATCGACCAACTCGCTGGAAAGAGCCCAGGCGAAGGCCCGCAGATCTTCCACTGCAATCACGCGCAACAGCGTGCGCCACAACCGATGATTCTTCCCTTGACGACTCAGCTCGCGATCAATCCACACATCCCAGGCGGCGGTGAAATGTTCTTCAAAGCGAGAGCCGTCATCCTCCTGAAAGGCGGGATCGACCAGGCTTTCCAAGGGATGCAGGCGCAACAGATGCGCGGCGAAGCTATGTAAGGTACCGATCTGAGCCTTGTCGAGATCATGCAGCGCCGCTCTGGCCCGCGCGGCCAGTTCATCCGGCGTCAGACCGTATCGCGAGCGCAATTCGCTCGCCGACACGGCCCCTCCGTCTGATGGCCGCGCGTCATCAGCGACGGCATCAGTGCGCACCAGAGCCATCAGGCGCTCGCGCAACCGCACCTGCATCTCCGTCGCAGCCTTGTTGGTGAACGTTAACGCGACAATCCTGGTGATCGGAACCGGATCGGGATTCTTGATCAGGAGATGCACCAGGCGGTTGACGAGCAACGTCGTCTTCCCCGTTCCGGCCCCGGCGACCACGACAACATTCCGATCGAACGTAGTTTCGGCCAGCACACGCTGCGCCTGGTCCGGTATCCGAGATTCGTTACTCATCGTTGACTCGCTGGGAGCGCAACGCCCTGAGGGCTTTGGGTTCGGCGGCGCGGTGAGCGCGCCACCATGTCGGCGTATGCTCACGACGGCAGCTGACGCGAAACTCGCAGGTGTCGCAATAGCTGTCCGGCAGAATAAAAAAGCGCCCGGACTGAATTCCTTGCACCAGGGAGCGCAACGTTTCACGCAGGCGACCACCGAATTCCGAAGACCAGAGCGCCGCATCGAAAGTCGATCGCGCAATGGGGGTCGACCAATGGGGAGCAAGAAACAACAGCTGCACCTGAGTGGGCTTCGGCTGCCCGGGAATGTTTAGACAGGCATAGAGCGGCGGCTGCAGCCGATACCCTCGTAAGGCCGACTGGGCAAGGTTTCGGTCTTCAGTCTTGATACCCGAGCCGCTCTTGAACTTGTAGTCGATGATCCTCAGGCCGTCGGAACCAAGCCGTCGGTCGATCCGATCGACGCGGCCGCGGATCTTCAACGGGCCCGTCTCGCCTGCCGCCAGATCAGGAAGCGTGCCTTCCGCTTCCACTTCAAACGCCACAGGAACGAACGGGTCCTCGGCCTGAGCCTCTTGATCCGCATCGACTGCCGACGACACGAGCGCAACAATCATGTCTTTCGCCAGTTCCCAGAGCACATAGTGGCCGGTTCGACCGTCGGCTTCGTACTCTGCCGCCGCCTGTTCGACGGCTGAATGGATGCACCAGGCCACGGTATCGTCGGTGACCGGCTCGGCAGGCCATCCCGTCGGAACCAGCTGCTCATAGCAACGCCGCAATGCCACATGACACACAGTCCCGAGTAGCGCCGCATCCAGTTCCTGCACAAGCGGCACGCGGACCGGTTCGATGCGGAGCACGTCGGCAGCGAAGTATTGAAAGGGACAACGCGCATAACGTTCGAGCGGCGTGGGAGCCAGGCCCCGCTCAAGCATCCGCGACCAGTGAGGGATCAGCAGCCCTGTCACCCCGTCCATTGGGGTGAGCGTCGGGCTGTCGTCTTCAAGATGACTCAACGCTGCCATCCCGTGGCGGAACGATGCCGCATCGCGTCCCACTGCCTGCAACAGCGGCGCAGCGTCCTGTCCGTTCATCGCGACCCACAGAACGAGGTCTTTGGGCGGCAGAAAGGTGCGGATCGCAGGATGTTGCGCGACCCGATCGGTCAATCGCCGGGGAATGGCCTCGACCGGAGCCGCCTCAAGTCCACACAGTCGAATGGCCTCGGTAAGATACGGTGAGGGGGCCAGCACGCGACCCTGGTCGTCCGCTCGTTGAAGAAACAGGTACAGTCGCTGGGTCGCGGCCTGGTGAAGCAGAGTAAACAGGACCGCTTCCTCCTCGTAGCCGCTCAACTTTTCGTCGATCTTGAAACCCATCGTCGCATCCAGCACACGGCGATGCCGATCCCGCAAAAAAGGATCTTCCCGGATATGCCGGGGAAACACTTTGTCGTTCAGTCCGAGGGCGATCAGTGCTTTGAACGGCAGACCTCGCGCGGCCATGACATCCAACACCGCCACTCCCTGGTGGCCGGTGTCGATGAGCGGGAGCGTCGTCCGATCGAGAACATGGGTAAAGAGTTCGACGAATTCATCCCATGTCAGTTCGTCGCCGATGACGTCGAGCTGCGCAATATTGCTGAAGACACGGTCCAGCGAGTCCCAGACAAGGGTAAGGTGCGATTCTTGGGCATCCTGCGGCCCCTCGCCGTTCATGAGCGGGCGGTGCAGATGCTGGCCGATCAGCTGCCGGAGCGAGTCGACGAGCCGGCCTACCGGTCCGCTTGCGGGAAGCGCGGCGCAATCGTCGAGTAATTGGGAGACCACCCGGGAGAAAAGCCCAACGATCGGCGACGGCACATCCAGAGGTCCTGCTGCGCCACCTTCCTCCTGCCCCGCTGCAATCTCAATCGCCGCGCGACCGGCAGCTTCCAAACGGGCCCACTCATCAATTCCACGGGTGATATGCAGCGCAGGCACTACGAGTTTCCAAAGATCAGGCCGAACAAGGTCGGGAGATTCCTCACAAAGCCGGCTCCAGTACAGTGGAGAGGTGACGACATCCAGCACGGCCGTCCGGTAGTAGTCGTTCAACGGAAGCGCCGCCAGTTGATGAATGGTCTTGCACAAGGGTTCGTGGATCAGCGGGCGTCCGATGGCGGCGGTAAATGGAATGCGATGGCGATCGAAGGTGGATTGCAACGCGGCCCTATACGGGTCCAAGGTGCGGGCGACTACGCCGATGTCTTCGAATCGATACCCGTTGGTTTCCACCAGGTCGAGGATCAGGCGACAGGTTGAGGCCAGCTCTTCCTCGACTCCGACCACACTGCGAATGTTCAGAGAGGGTGCCGGATGGGAAGCCGAGGACCCGTCGGGCCGGAGATCCGTCAGGCGAACGACAGCGTCCGGCGCGGGAACCAGCGGCTGAATATAGCGATCGAAGAAGCGCCGGGCAAACCGAAAAGCCGGCTGATCCTCCAACGGAAAGAACAGGGTTGTGGGCGCCGCCTTGCTCACGGATTCGAAGAAAGACAATTGCACCTGGGTCAAATCGTAGAACCCGTAGTAGAACACGTGGCAAAGTGCCCTAAGGAATGACGACGCGGGCACCAGCGGGATCAGCGCTTCGGCCAGGTCGTCAGCGGTTCCCGCGTGCAACGTCCTGCCGGTCTCCTTGACGGCGGCATGGAGAGAAAAGAGCGTCCCAAGCCACGCGTCATCTTCCTGGCCGAAATACCCTTCACTCAGACCGCGCAGAGCCTCACCCGGATCGACTCCGGCATCGTTCAGGTCTCGCACCGTCGACCAGAGAGCGCCCCAGGTGCCGGAAGAATGGCCGATATGCTGGAGCGGCGCGAGACCGGAGAGCCGCTTGCGCACAATATGGCGGACCAACTGCTCGAAGAAGAGCTCATCCACGATCTGGATCGGCGGGGCGGATCCAGCCTGCTGCCGAGCCTCATCCGAGAGACGGAGAGCAAGTTGGTGAAAGGTGAGAAAGTGGACGTTAAGCAGCGAAAGCCCTTGTTCGACCGAAAGAAACCAGCGGATCCGGTCGACTAACGGCTTTGAGGGTACCAACACGGCCAACGGCGCAAACGGGTCGATCGCCTTGGCACGTTGAATGTGGTCAAGGAGCGCCGATTCAAGGTGAGGGTGAAAGCGGCCGGTGATGACCTTGAGCATGGAGATCGGGTGGCGTCAGCCGTCGATCGTCATTCGTCAACCGCGGAACGAAGGCGTCCGACGAATCATCCGCATGGCGATTGACGTTTGACGAATGAGCGTTCCTATCCCGTTTCGGGGCCGATCAATTCGCCATTGCAGTCTATGCAGCTCCAGTCGCCGTCGATAAACTTCATCGGATCGCCGCAGATCGGACAATCAGGCGGCGGGCCCTTATCGAGGACCGGCAACGGGGGAAGTTCAAAATCGTCGTCATCAGGAACCATGGTCGTACGTTCCTTACTCGCGAGGCTTCATCTTTAAAAGCAGGGCTTTTTCCGCGCTCTCACGGCTCGGCACGCCGACAAACGTCAGCCGTCCATCGATAATCGTGGCCGGAACCGCCCGAACTGAATGTCGATTGGCGAGATCCTGCCCGTCCTGTGTCGTGATATCGATCTCGCGATAGGAAAAGCTGTACTTCACGCGCAACTGTTTCCACAAACTCTTCGCGGATGGGCAGGCCCCGCAACTCGGCGACACTAACAGGGTGATGTTCGGCATACCGTTCTCCTCAACAACGACATGGCGAATCTTAGCACCCGCGGAAAAGGCGGTGCAAGGCGACGAACGCAGTCGGTTACGGTTTGGCGGGTCTGCGCACCGTCACCCTCTTGACCAGGCGGATACCGCGGGCGCGGGCCCCGCGCAGAATTGCACGCCGGACCGGAGCGGCGAGGGTTTCGGGAGTGTGGACGCCGAACGATGCAGACGGGAAGTGTTTCACGAAGAGCGCGGTCATCTCGGCCGTCGCCCAGGCGATCGGCGACCTGAGCTGTCCCTGCAGGCGAAGCTGATACAGGCTTGGCACGGTGACGTCCCAGCGGATCGTCGTGGGCCGGCCTTGTCTGACGCCCTCTGCCACCACCGCCGCCGCAAAGCGTGCATTGTGAAGGATGCCCCGATGGATCAGTCGCTCAACCGTACCGGGTGTGGGAGTTCGTGGAAAGCGCGACGACACCATGCCCCGGGACTTCCGGAGCTTTCCCTGTCGATACCAACGTCGCAGGCGCTCCATATCCGGCCCCCCGATTTTGGCATTCATCAACCGCATCGGGATGACATGCGGAACCGTGACGACTTCGTCCTGTGCAGCCAGCATCACAGGCACCGGGCCGATCGGCGCCGGAAAGCGAAATACTTCGCGGTCACCGAACCGCCGGCCCAGTTCGAAACGGCCCTCGGCATACACCCGAGGCCGGGAAACCGCTTCATCGAACGAGACTTCCGCCGACCATTGCGACACCGGATCATCGCTGTCGGTCGATTCATAGAGTCGCACCAGCACAGCCTGGATCGAATCGAGGAGGTCCGCCGACTCCGCCACGAGGAGATTGGTCAGTCCAGGAGCCATCCCGGCGGTGATGACAGCCGACCGCCCCTTCTCCTCAAACCGGGCCGAGAACCGCAGTTGCTCCGCCCGGAAGGGACTCCCCGTCAGATGGGCAGCCGTGTCGAGGTAATGGGCCCGCAGGCGAAGGGCCGCCCGGATGACGGTCTTGTTGAAGACCGCCGGACAGGCATTGACTATGAGTTGGTTGCCCCGCGCAGCTTTCACGATGCTCCACATATCGCGGGCGTTGACCCGATTTACCGGAACCACCGCTGTTCCACCGAGAAAGCGTTGCGCGCGTTCGGGATCGCGATCACCGCAGGAAATGCGATGTCCTTGCCGTGCAAGCAACTTCGCCAGCAGCGACCCCGTGGCACCGACGCCGAGGATGAATATGCGCATAGGAAGGGCACTGTAGCACAATGGCGGGAAAGTTCTGAGCCCCTTCAGGAGAGCGGTTGCCGGGAACGGCCGGAGACTTCCCGCACGGTGCCGTCAGGACTGACGCAGTTCCTTCTTGCGCAGCGCATGCAGATGGACGGCGCAGCGAATCTTTTCAAGGATGGCATCGCGCGTCGCCGGCTTGCGCAGCCAGTCGGACACCGCCTGGTGGGAGATGGCATCCAGATACATCGATGCTTCTGCCCCGCTGAAAACGACGATCGGAATCGCGGGGTATCGAGAGTGAAAATGCAGAATCGTCTCGGTTCCTGACCCGTTGGGCATCTTGAGATCGCACAGCAGCGCGCTGACAGTCGAAGCATTGTCGCTTTGAGCCATGAGCGCGATGGCCTCTGAACCGCTTCCCGCGGAGAGAACCTGAAACCCTCCCTGTTCCAGGGTTCGGCCTACGTTCTGCCGGATGGCTTCGTTGTCGTCGACGACGAGAATGCGGTCGGTCGTCATGATCACCATCCTCCCTGCCGCGAGGGCGGCACTCAGAATGGAAGCGGGCAGCACAGGTGCAGAAAGAGTAATCGTCCCGCTTCACCTTGTCAACATAAGCTGCTTTAAATACTGGTATTTCTGTCTGTGCAGCAGGCGCCGGAGCCCGCCCCACTTACGCCGGATCGTGAGAACAGGCTTACACGCGACCAAATGTTCGCCCTGCTCGGCCTCCTGATGACAGGCATTTTTCCCTCGACCTGTTCACTCCTCCTCCACTCGATATTCCCGTTCTCTATGTCTTTGCCGTGGTGCTGGGGCTGCGATGCCCGTGGCCCATACGTCTTTGTGGATTGCTGGGGCTGCGATACTGCTCACAGCTATTCCACCCGTAGTATTCTGGGAGTTTCCGGTCGATTGGTTTATCGCAGTGAACCGCATCATTGCGGGCATCACACTGGGAATCATGGGGTTGCTCGTTGTAAATCGCAGCGTGGCGGAGGCCGCGGTGGGCGACGAATCATGCAGCTTTGATGAAACGCGCGCCGCGGGAGATGCGGTCCGACAGATTTGTGAGAAAGACTATCCGCTGCGCGGCGTGATGTGCACGACTGAGGCCGCGACGTGGTGGCCTGCCGCCGTCGTTAGAGGCGCCAGACCGATCTCGACTGGAAATTCTGTGCCGTCTTTCCGAAGGCCCATCAAGGCGCGGGCCCTGCCCATTCTGCGCGGGCTGGGGTCGGCAAAGAAAGAGCGCCGCTGCTCAAGGTGACCGGCCCGCAACCGCTCGGGAACCAGCAGATCGACTGATCGCCCGAGTAACTCATTCTGTTCATACCCGAAGAGTGTCGCCAGTACGGCATTGACGAGAACGATCGTTCCCTCTTCATTGACCATCACGATGCCGTTCGGAGAGGATTCCACGATGATGCGCAGTCGTTCCTCGCTCTCGCGAAGCGCTTCTTCCGCTCGTTTCCGTTCCGTGATGTCTTGAGCAAACACCAGGACACCGAGCACCGTCCCGTCAACGTCACGAAAGGGAACTTTGTCGGTCTGCACCCAGCGCTTCTCACCGGTTCCTGTCTTGTAGGGCTCGACGATGCCGAGTTTCGGCCGGCCTGAGACAATCACTTCCAGGTCGTCCTGGTGGTATTGTTCAGCTTCGTCCGGATACAGGTCGTACGTCGATTGGCCTTCGACGTCCGCCACGCTCTTGTTGATGGATTCAGCCGCCCGACGGTTTGTCCGCAGAATCCGGTTGTGCGCGTCTTTATACCAGACCATCGCCGGGATCAAATCCAGCAGGGTCTGTTGCTCGATCTGCTGCCGGCGCAGATAGGTTTCCGCTTCGACGCGAGCGGAAACATCTCTCAAAATACCGCAATAGAATCTGGCGCCGCCGGAGACCCAGCTGCTGAGCGACAACTCGATAGGAAATTCCCGCCCGTCCTTGCGTAACCCGTGCAGGTTGCGAGAGGTCCCTTTATGACGAAACTCCCCGCTTAACCGGACTTGCTCTAAGGCCTTGCTGTAGTCAGTGCGATAGCGGTCCGGCATGATCATGGTCAGAGGCAGACCGATGACGTCCTCACGGGAATAGCCGAAGAGCGACTCCGCCGCCGCGTTCCAGGACAAAATCGAGCCGTTTTCGTCGGCCAATACGATGGCATCCGGGGCGGTTTGTACCACCTCACGGAATCGCTCCTCGCTGGCTGTCAGGGCCTCTTTTACCGCGGCAACCTCGCCCGTGAGGTGTTTCACACCCACTGCGCGCCGGACCAGCGCTTTCAGCTCTTCCCTGTCGTAGGGTTTGGTCAGGTATCCAAAGGCCCCTTCGGTCAACGATCCGTGCTTTTTGGGGGTATCGGTGAAGGCCGTGAGGATGATCACCGGCAGCGTCGGATCGATCGCCTGAAGCGAGGGAAGTACCATCAATCCGTCCATATCCGGCAGCATCAAATCCAAAAGAACGGCATTGAAGGCACGGGCCTGAACTCTGGCGATCGCCTCGCTTCCGGTGTGAACCATCTCGGCCTGGTACCCCATGTGTTTCAGCAGGTCGTAGAGCCCCAACGCAATGTCGACCTCGTCGTCGACGACTAGAATCGACACCGGCTCACTCTGTGCGCGCCTATTCTCCATGCGTCAGTGCCTCTCGGTTACCGGCGTCGGCATGGCCGTCGCGGTGATTCACCATGATATCTTTTCATGCAACTCTGCATGTCCCTGCCTGGATTAGCAACCCCTCGGCACGCAATGCCTTCATTCCGGGACGCATCTCATCCCCGGCTTGGATGACCGCAGAGATCGCGGTCACAGATGCCGGTTTCCCTATTCTAGCGTGTCCAGATGGCTTCAGCGGAGTCTTTAAACGGATAGACATGCAGCATCCAGCCGAACAGCTGGGGGAACCATCTGCCGTTCACCGCTTCGCAGTCCTGCTTCGTGAGGATGGAACCCCTCGGCCCGAATTGTTTCCAGTCGGCCGTTTTTACCTCACGTTTCGGAGGCAGGCAGATATCCACGTGCGCATGCCATTGTGCCACGCTCAGCGGCATTCGTTTGTGCAGGTCTTTCTCGCTCGCGCGCTTCGGAGCGGTATACATGGCGCCTTCCAATTCATAGCCGTCGGCGGTCTTCTTGTAGAGCAACGAGGTCGGCTGCCCGGCATTGAATCGAAAAGCCGACTTGAACGCCCGCCATTTATGGGTGAAGTGATAGTGCTGTTGTTTAACCTCCGGAAGGAATGGCTCGTAGCCGTCTTTTAAGGCCTGGCGGTAGTCCCGGTAGGGGGCCAGGGCCTTTTGCAATTCTTTCACGATCCCGGCAGCCCGCTCTTGATCGGTCGGATCGGCCGGTCGCAATGTCGTCCAGCGAAAATGCGGCCCCATGTGTGCGTGGGTGTCGGCCATGGAGGTGAAGGCTTCCTCTCCATGATGTTCGTGCAATGCGCCCTCGTCATGCTCGTCTTGTACCTCGTTCGTGCCTTCCTTCCGCGTCGAGTCATCATGCGCCGGGCGATCCTGGACATGGCCATACCCGCGGCGCGGTTCGTCGGAACGACCAAGGTTGGGAACAAGAATCGCCGCCATTGCGAGAACGATGGGAACTGCCTGCATTCCTTCCTCAAGGATTGTCCTGACGATTTTATCATCGCGCTCAAATCGACGGCAAACCGGCGCCTCGGAAGCAGCTCCCGGTTTGACTTCCTCGACAGGAAGGCGCAGCATGACGCATCCCCTTTAGACAAAGAGGTGTTCTGTGACTCCTTGTTAAGTGCAATCGGCCCCGCCTCAGAACGCCGTTCCACAACAACGCCCTCCTGGTGTCCATCACCACGAGGGCGTTGTTGTATCTGCAGGGGGTATTTCCTCGGACAAGCTGTATCGTGTTTTCACCTCTACTGAAAGGAGACCGCAATGAAACGACTGGCAACGCTTTCGGCCGGGCTGATCCTGGGATCCCCTGCCCTCGCCCTGGCGGCAGAACATAACGCCAGCTATCGGGGAATCGGACAACTGTATTTCGCCTTCATGGCCGCGATTCTGATTTACGGTGTCTACGATACATTCGGAAAAACCGCGACCTACGTGGCGGCACCGGTCATCCTGGGCTGGCTCTACTGGATGCTGCCCCCGAGCTAAAGCGATCGGATCAGTGTCCGGAAGAAAAGACTGGGAGCTGGCTTCATCCGGCAGGCGGAGCGCTGATGAAGTCAGCAGACTGGGTATGCGGACTTACCGTTTGCCGTAATACCCGCGCTCTTGCCATCGCTCCAGCAGTTGGATGCGCTTCCGGAGTTGTTCGGCCGTCGCCTGATCGACGCGGCTGCCTGTCCGGGCAATCAATTCCGCGTTCAACCGCCGGTGATCGATCCCGCTTTTGCGCGCCACGGAGCCCACCAGCAACCGGTGAAGGTCACGCAGATCTCGCTTCTGCTCATGGAGTGAAGCCGCAGGGACACTGGAAGTCGCCACCTCTTCTCCGCCTTTCGCTTCCTCTTCTCCGATCAAGGCATCAAGTTTCGCGACGCCATTCAACGGCATGTATTCTTTGGTCGAGACCGTTACGCGACCGAAGAGGTCTCGCTGCCCCGCCGGCATGATGTCTTCCAGGACATGATCACGCTCGGCTTTAATCTGCCTGGCGTAATGTACCAGGATCGGATCCTTGGGCAGATAGAGCCAGGCGCGTTGCGGGTTCGGGATGCCGTCCTGCATCCGGACGAAACGCCCGACTACCTGCCGGAAATACATTTCTGTCAGCACATTTGTCCCGTAGACGCCGACACGCAGTCGCGGAATGTCCACGCCTTCACTGACCATGTTCACCGCCACCAGCCACTCCTGCTTCTTATGCGTTGAAAAGGTTTCAATGGTACGGGACGCGGCCGGATCGTCCGACACCGCCACCGCGGCCCTGGTGCCGGTGATCTTCCCGACCAGGTCCGCCACCCAACGCGCGTGCTCCTGGTCCATGCTCACGATCAATCCGCCGGCATCCGGCTGTTCCTCTCTGCGAAGACGCGTGAGTTGCGCATGAGCATCAGTGACCACCGGCCGCAGCCAGCTCTCCTGAAGCAGTGCGGTCTTCAGTCGTTCTCGCTGCCGGTCGAACGTCAGCCCGTCTTCAAATGTCGCGGTATGTTCCCGTCCCTCGGACAGCCAGGTCAGCTCGCCTTCGTAACTGGGAAACACGATCGGGCGGCACACACTGTCTCGAATCGCATCGGTGTAGCCGTAAGCAAAATCCGCCCGGCTCTCGCCCTGCTCGTAACGGATAAACGGGATCGGATTGTTGTCCGAACGAAATGGCGTGCCCGAGAGAATCAACCGAAATGTCGCAGGGTCAAAGGCCGTCCGCAGCGCCTTCCCCCAGTTTTTGCCGTCAGCCGCGTGGTGCAACTCGTCCAAAATCACCATTGTCTTTCTGCTCCGGCAGACTCGTTGGAAAATGGCCGGGGCGAGGCAAACCTGCTGATACGTCACGACGGCACCGTGGTAATCCGAAGCCTCACAGGCTTGCTCGTTTGTCAGAGCCGGATCGAGATGCAGCCCGATCTTGCCGGCGGCCATTGACCATTGCATGCGCAGGTGATTCGTAGGACAGACGACGAGCAGCCGCGTCGCCGCACCGGACGTCATGAACTCATGGGCGACGCGAAGAGCGAAGCGGGTCTTTCCCGCAGCCGGCGTGGCCATCGCAAGAAAGTCCGGGAACGAATGGGATCGCACGGCTGACAGAGCACGCCGTTGCCAATCGCGGAGCGGCGCAGTCCAAGCGGGCAGCGACTTCATCCCTCGCCGAATAGACGTCGCCCGGGGTAATACACTATGGTCGCCTGACATGAATGGCGTCCTCTTCTACGGCTGTCGCGGGTTCAAGCGTGCAGAAGGATGAGCGGATCTAGTCCAACCAGTCCTTTTCTTTGAGCTTTCTCGGCAGATATTTCTTCGTCAGGTATTGGAAGTCCTTATTGGCCAGCGCGTCGAGTTCATACTTCAAGCCGCTTGTCAGCATGCGCTTGATCTCCGTCTGCCAGGCCGGTTTCTGGAACCACTGGTAGTTCATGAGTTCTTTCGCGCGCGCAATGTCCTTTTCGTTCAGCTTGATGCCGACGTTGCGCGGCAATTCGTAGCGTTCGGGATCGGCGCTCGACAATCCGATGAACTTGGCTTTCGGAATCGCCATGCGCTGGCTTTCAAAGGCCAGATTGATCGAGCCCTGCTTCACCACCGAATAAATGTAGTACCCCCAGGGATCGTTATCCACCAGGACGTAGACCGGCAGCTTATGCTCCTCGTGCAGCCGGCGGGCCAGGCGACGGACGCCGCGCGGCGGCTGGCCGTTCCCCGTGAGCAGCACGCAGTTGTAGCGCCGCCAGAATTTGTCCTCCGACAACCGGTTCCACTGGGTGCCCTTTTCGACGAGCAGGAGAAAGTCCGCGGTGCAGCGGCGGATCTCGAGATATTCCGGCTCGACGATCGAGGGCACAGAATAGCCGCCTTTGCCGAGCCTGGCGCAATCCACCCGGTCACCGTCATCGCCGAACACCACGGGCCCGACGATACTGCCGCTGTTCTCCGCACGGACATGCAGCTCTTCACGCAATGCGGCGAGCGACACCTCCAGGTCCTCGATCACGGGATCGGATTCATCCTGGGTATCGAACGTGTTCTCATGCGAGTCTGTGATCGTGTGTTTAGTGCGATAGTAAATCTCCCGAAGCGAGGTGGTGAGATCGGCGCGCTGTAATTCAGAAAGCGCGTCGGCCACCAACACCGTCTGCATGAACTTCTTGGCCATGCCCACATTGAAAAAGGATCGCGCCTGCTTCTTGCTGCCCATCTCGATCAGGCCTTTGCGCTCATTGAATGACACGTTCGACAAAGCCCGGATCGGAATCGCGAACGTCGGGTCTTTCGACCGCTCCGCCGCCGTGATGACGATGTCAGCCAGGCTGATGAGCTTCTTTTCGACCGTGGTAGTCTTTCGCTGTTTGGTGGTCATGGTGTCCTATTTCTTTCCCCGTGGCGCGGGACGAGGAGCCGGTCTGGATGGCTTGGCCGATCTGTCTCGCCGATCCGGTTTATTGAACAGAGCCATCTGCGCTGCCTTCCATTTTGGAGCCTTCCCCGCGCCGGCCCTGGCTTTCCCGGCTTTCCCCTTCATCGGCCGGTCAGTCGCTTTCTCCTCGCCGGGCTGACCTGTCTCACCGGTGGAAGAGACCGTGGCCGTGTCGGCTTCGATCTGCGAGGCCAGGTCGACTTCACCTTCAACACCCTCCGCCGTCACGATGATGGAATGGGGCAGGCCTTCCGGTCCCGCGCCGGTTTTGCCGAGTGCTTCGTCGGTCTTCATGCCTCCAGTACGCGAAGTGGCGATCTTCTGGAGTTGCGCCTTGAGCTTTTCTTTCGGCAGCGTCCCCCCTTTGAGGCGGTTGCAGGCTTCGACGACTTCCTCGATATAGAGTTCGAAGATATTCCGCCGGCGGAATTCGCTCGCCGCCCGTTCGCGCCGCCGCAGAAAGAGCCCCAGGCGTCTGCCGCACTCACGCAGGGCCAGCGTGATTTCCTTCTGAATTTCGTCATAATCGGCGATGGCCTCTTTCGATTCGCTGGTGAACGGCACCCACACGGAGGCCATATGGACAAAGATCACCATCGGCCCGCCGGGCAGGGCCCCGCGCGACTGCGTTACGCCATAGTTCTTCCAGGTCGTACTCAGGACGGCCTTGAACGTCGAACAGGCGGATTGCTGATAGAGCAACGGCACGCGGTTCGCGTAGCGGATCACGCGCGCGAGTTCCGAGTCCTCTTCCTCGTGCTCGCCTTCCGCCTTCGGCTGCGCAGGCACCTTCGGCTTGGCCTGATCCTCCGGCCGGTGGCCGTAGGCCAGACCTGCCTCAATGATGAAAGGATTGCCGCGATAGACCGCCGGCGGGCGGCTGACTGCCGTATAAAACTCGCCTTTGATCTGTTTATAGAGGCCTGAGAGAATCGCCTTCTCCCCGATCGGTGACAGGCAATTCGTCGGCGGCGCCATGATCTTGGTATTCTGAATCGTCTGGTAGAGAGTCTCCGCCGTGTGGCCCTTCAGATCCCGCGGCTTCAGATTAGGCGAGACTTTTGCGGCCCTGCAGATCTCGTCGGCCAGTTGCGGCGACATCCGGCAGAAGTCGCTCGACAGGAAACCAGAGACCGAGTGGCTCTTCGTGTCCTGGAGCATCTTAAGCAACATCCCGAACTCGATGCCGTAGGGATGCGGCTTGATTTCGCGGGGCGCCGGCGGCAGCTCATGATACGTGCGCGGATACTCTTTCGTCTCCCCATCCGGCGTATGGTAGATCAGCCGCACATGCGGGTTGGCAATGGACGTCTGCTCCAGCCATTCATCCACCGAGGCGCGGCCTTTCTGATATTTCCCTTCCACTTCGAGTGTGACCTGCGTGCCTTGAGTGCGATCCCACTCGATCTGCTTGCTCTCGTGCACGAGCGGCTCGTTCTTCTTCGTATCGATCTGGACTTCGAAGAAATGCGCCGTGGCTTTGGGGCCGGTGCGCGAAATGATCTTGACCGGCTTTCCGGTCGTGAGCTGCCCGTACATTCCGGCGGCGGAGATACCGATGCCCTGCTGGCCGCGGCTCATGCGCAGCCGGTGAAACTTCGATCCGTAGAGAAGCTTGGCAAAGATTCTGGGGATGTGCTGGCGGACAATGCCTGGCCCGTTGTCGGTAACCGTGATTCTGAAGCGCGATGCCTGGCTGGCCGGAGGGGTCGTGCCCTCGGTCGGGACCACGTCGAGTCGCACCGTGACGTCCGGGAGAATTCCTGCTTCCTCGCTGGCGTCCAGCGCGTTATCGACCGCCTCTTTGACACAGGTCAGCAGCGCCTTGCGTGGATTGTCAAAGCCGAGCAGGTGCCGGTTCTTCGTAAAGAACTCAGAAACAGAAATTTCCCGCTGACGGGCGCCCATCTCCACCGCTGTAACCAGCTGTACCGGCTTTGCGGCGGCTTTCCTGGGAATGGGTGCTTCTGGGACGGGCTTGCTGGGAGCTTTGGTCGGGGCAGATTGCACAGACGCGTTCTTCTTATTCATTCAGCCTCGTAGGATGGTGAAGGAAATCACTTGGTACCACAAACTCACCGCGGCAGGCAACGCAGCAGGCTACGCACGCAGCGCTGGGCAGGAGAGCCACACCTCAGACGGTCCGACTGACACCTTCCGTGCTGCATCCGGTCATCGAGAGAGTCACAGGGGACGCGCCCGCGGCCTTCAGCTTCTCGCCCAGCGCTGCTGAAACGAGCGCTTGCTGCAGCGCGTCGGCTGTATGAGCCTGAAGAAAGTCGATTCCCAAGACGGCGTAATGCAACGGTCGGCCGCTGGGCGCATCGACGCGGAACACCTGGGCACGCCGGGCGCCTTCAAGGAAGTCGGCGATGAAATGTTTCGGAAACTGCTCTCGCAGATATTGACGGATCACATCACATTGGGCGCTCGTGTCCACGTGCAGCTCCTGCGGCCTGCGCCGGATTATTCGATGGACCGACTCCCCGCGGACATTCGTCGCGCACATGCGGACGGCAGAAAGACCAGCAGGCTAACCGTGACTGATCAATTCTTGAAGACCCCTGTCAGGGTAGGGGCCGCGCCGGTAGACTGTCAACCAGGCCAAAGTATGAATGCAGTGCGGGCGCGGCGAATCGGGATGGGGATTAGGGTGGGAGGAGCACGCACCTACCGAGAGTCAGTAGGTACGGCGGAGATCTTGGGAGGACTTTAGGCTTCCCAGTACAAGCTGGTCCTGCACACCATCCTCACGCTCGACCCCCTTATGAACCATATTCCCCCGGGGCGTTAACTCCCCCCACAGCGTTACGATATGCCTCATGGTTCGGATGAGTCAAGAAAACTAATTTGTCGCGATGGAGAATTCTATCGACCGTCGATCGAGCGCTGATGGACTTGGACCGATTCTCCATCCAATGAAATGAAAATCCCTTCTTAATACCAGGCTCAAGGGCCCACGTCAGCGGCCGAACTGCGTCCTGGAATACAGGGAGGGTCTCTAGTACGGTGAATGGCGGACAGCGAAAGGCTACTTCACCTTTGGTCGCCACAACCTGCCGAGAGCTCCGCCAAGAGCGAGCCCTCCAATGAAAGTGAGGGTAACTATCGTGGTAAAAAGTCCTTCGACTCGCCGCTCCCGTCGCCGGACGTGACGCTCCGCTTGTGCGCCGACGACACCTTCCCCGCCGACCCAGATGCCGGGGTCTTCCATGCGGGGATGAATCTTGGAGCTAATAGGGTTCATGCGTGTCCGCCTTCATCGAGCGCGATACATTCGTCAATCAATTGCTCCAATTCATCCAACTCCTGCTGCCGGATTTCCAGAAACCTGACGCCGAACGTTTGATCATGAATCCACTGGACCTGCGCCTGGTCGATATAAATCGGATCCTCCCCTCCCGGGATGATGAGCTTCACCGTAATCTGTTTCCCGGGTTGGACGACCAGACTGCTCTCGATCCTGGCGCCGCCGAGCGAGAGATCGACGGTCTCGCCCTCGACTTCGTGAGAGTTCGCTTTGAGCAGGCTTTTGACCTGCGCCGGAACCCGACGGTGCTGTCGTCGCTCCATATGCTTCTACAATACCTGTTTCGCCGGCGAAAAGCACGCCAGACATGCCCCAAGTCCATGATTGTTCGAGTGTTCCCTTGAAAGTCGAGGGGGCTTTCGCTATGGTACGGCGCAATGGATCGAGTTCGTTCGCGCCAGATACTCCTTGCCTGCGCGAGCGGGCTATTGTTGCCCTTGTGCTTCCCCAAATTCGACCTGGGGTTGCTTGCCTGGGTCGCCCTCATTCCCCTGCACCTCGCCCTCGACCAGAGTACCAGGCGGCGCGCGTTTTGGCTCGGGTGCCTGACCGGTCTCATCGGATTCACCGGCATCATGGCCTGGGTCGTGACGGCCATGACCACGTACGGGAAAGTGCCCCTTCCGATCAGCTATGCCATCTTACTGCTCCTCACTGCCTACCTCGGACTGTATGTGGGGCTGTACTGCCTGGCTACCGTCTGGTTGCGGGAAATCATCCCGCGATACGGAATCTTTTTCGCCCCTTGCTTCTGGGTCGCCTTGGAACTGCTCCGCACCTATGTCCTCTCGGGCCTGCCCTGGTGCCTCCTGGGATATTCGCAGTACCGCGAGTTGGATCTCATTCAGATCGCGGACCATACGGGGGTCTATGGGGTGTCGTTCCTGATCGTGCTGGTCAACCTCGCCCTGGCTGAACTGCTCTTATGGATGATGCCCTTCTTCCGTGGGTTTCACCCGTTGAAGCTCCCATGGGAACTGCTCACGACATCGGCGATGCTCATGGTGCTCTCCTGGGTCTACAGTTCGTCGGTGCTGACTGACGACCATGTGAAGCGGCCCAAAGCCTTCCTGACCGTCGGCGTGGTCCAACCCAACATTGATCAGGCGGTGAAATGGGATGCCGCCTACCGGGATGAAACTATGCAAAGATTCGACCGCCTGACAGCCCAACTGGGAAGCGGAACGGACCTGATCGTCTGGCCGGAAGCGGCGACACCGTTCCTCCTGGAACGGGAAAAAGAATATCAGTTGCAGCTGATGACCTGGGCGGACCGCGCGCAGGCCCCGATTCTCCTGGGCAGTCCGGCGCTGCGATTCTATCCCGATCGACGCCCCTACCTCTTGAACAGCGCCTACCTGCTGGCAGCCGACGGCAATCTGTTAGGTCGATACGACAAGCACCATCTCGTGCCCTTCGGGGAATACATCCCGCTGAAATCGTCGTTGCTGTTCTTCCTCGACAAGCTCGTCGAAGGGATCGGCGATTTTGAAGCTGGCCCCGGTTCGACGATTCTGTCGTTTACCCCCAAATCGATGACCAGCGGCAATCCCGGCGGGCCGCGGTCCGTGAAGTTCGGCGTGGCCATTTGCTACGAGGTGATTTTCCCTGACCTGGTCCGTCGATTTGCGGCCAACGGGGCGGAATTCCTGGTCACGATTACCAATGACGGCTGGTTCGGTCCGTCATCAGCGCCTGCTCAGCACTTCGCCATGGTGGTGTTCCGCTCGGTGGAAAATCATCTGGCTTTCGCGCGCGCCGCCAACACCGGGATATCCGGCTTCGTCGATCCTTTCGGCCGCATCATGCAGGCCACCCCCCTCTTCACGGAACAGACGCTGCAAGCTACGATCCCGGTCCGGCAGCCCGGCACCTTTTACAGTTACTATGGAGATGTGTTTGCCTACGTCTGTGTTATAATCTGCGCGCTTTTGTGCCTGTTCGGTTATTTCCGCACGAAGGAACCCGCCCACGGCACAACCGCTATCACCCCCGCGTAACGGGAGAAGGATTGTTCGATGTTGGATGAGGTTCAAGTTCGCGTCCGCGCCGTCGGTGAGCAAGTCTCCGAGTTACGGGGGCATCTTTGACCTCTCCCGCATGACCGCCGATCTGCAGGAACTTGAAGCCCAGATGGGGCAGCCGGATTTTTGGAACGACGCCCGCGCCGCTGCCGCCGTCAGCCGCAAGAAAGCCACGATTGAGCGGGAGCTTCACCAGTGGCGTGAAATCGAATCCAAGTTGAGCGATCTCGGCGCCCTGCTGGAACTGGCGCATGAGAGCGGCGACAGCAGTCTCGAAAAGGAACTCGTCACCGAACTGAATCAGCTGGAGCCCCGTCTGGCGACCCTGCGCGTCGAGCTTCTCCTCTCCGGCGAGCTGGACCCGAACAACGCGATTCTGGCGATTCATCCCGGCGCCGGGGGAACGGAATCGCAGGATTGGGCGCAGATGCTTCTCCGGATGTACGTGCGGTGGGCGGAAACAAAGAAATTCAAGGTGGAAACGTTGGATCTGCTGGCCGGCGACGAAGCCGGCATCAAGAGCGCAACCGTGTCGATCACCGGCCCCTATGCCTACGGGTATTTGAAGGCGGAAGCGGGAGTGCATCGCCTGGTGCGCATTTCCCCGTTCGACTCGAACAAACGGCGGCACACCTCATTCGCGTCCGTGTTCGTCTATCCGGAACTGAGCGAAGACATCGATGTGGCGATCGAAGACAAGGATCTCAGGATCGATACCTTCCGCGCCGGCGGGGCCGGCGGACAGAACGTGAACAAAGTCGAAACCGCGATCCGCATCACACACCTGCCGAGCGGAATCGTCGTGCAATGCCAGAACGAGCGTTCCCAACTGCAAAACAGAAACGGCGCGATGAAAATCTTGAAGGCGCGCCTGTTTGAGCTGGAACAGAAGAAGAAGGAAGCGGAGTTCAATGCCATTGTGGGCGAGAAGAAGGAGATTGCCTGGGGCAGTCAGATCCGTTCCTACGTCTTCCAACCCTATCAGATGGTCAAGGACCACCGGACCGCCCATGAAAGCGGCAATGTCTCGGCCGTCATGGACGGAGACATCGACGGCTTTATCGAAGCCTATTTGAAGAAGAAGCTCGCGAAAGGAAGCGATCAGCTGTCGGCCCTCAGCGAGTCCGACGATGACCTGTAACGGTCATAGACGTTCCCGTACTTGCGCCACCCATCACTCACCACGGTCTTTATATGGATGAACTGAACGAACAACGGCAGCAACGTATCAAGAAACTCGAGCACCTCCGCGAGGCCGGCGTCGCCCCTTATGGGACCCGCTTTGAAGTGAAGGATCGGGCCGGGCAACTGATTAAGTCGCATAGCGAGAAAACGAAGGAGGTTCTGGAACAGGAACAAATCTCCTGCACGTTTGCCGGACGCGTGGTGGCCCTGCGCCGTTTCGGGAAGGCCGGATTTGCCGTGCTGCAAGACGGATCCGACCGGCTCCAAGTCTATCTGAAAAAAGATCTCCTCTCCGAACAGGCCTACAAAGTGACCGAACAGCTCGATCTCGGAGACTGGATCGGCGTGACCGGAGTGTTATTTCGCACCAAGACGAATGAGTTCACCGTCGAGGTCCGGCAACTCACGTTTCTGAGCAAAGCCCTCCGTCCGCTGCCGGAAAAATGGCATGGGCTGACGGACGTGGAAACCCGCTATCGACAACGGTACGTCGATCTGATCGCAAACCCCGAAGTCCATTCCATTTTTGCAACGCGAAGCCGGATCATCGCCGGCATTCGATCGTTTCTGATCGAACGGGGATTCCTCGAAGTCGAAACCCCGATGATGCATCCGATTCCCGGCGGCGCAACGGCCAAGCCCTTTGTCACGCATCACAACGCCCTCGGGGTCGATCTATTTCTCCGCATTGCGCCGGAGTTGTACTTGAAACGCCTGATCGTCGGCGGGTTTCCCCGGGTGTTCGAGATCAACCGTAACTTTCGCAATGAAGGCATTTCGACGATTCATAATCCTGAATTTACGATGCTGGAGTTCTACGTCTCCTATGCGGATTATCACGATCTGATCATTCTGACGGAGGAACTCGTCTCCGGCCTGGCGCAGCAGATCCTCGGCAAAACCGTCATCGAATATCAGGGCAAGGAAATTACGCTCACGCCGCCCTGGCGGCGCTGGTCATACCACCAGGCGATCCTCGAGGTGAACAAACTCAACCCGTCCGTCCTGCAGGACAGGGAAAAGGCCCTGGCCGCAGCGAGACAGCTGAATGTGCCGGTTGCTCCCAAAGCGTCCTTGTTCAACATCGTCAATGAGATCTTCGAGGAAACCGTCGAGCCGAATCTGCAACAACCGACGTTCATTACCGACTACCCAATCGAGATTTCCCCGCTGGCCAGGCGCAAGGACTCGGATCCGACCCTCACCGACCGCTTCGAGCTGTACATCGCCGGGAGGGAAATCGCCAACGCCTTTTCCGAGTTGAACGATCCGTTGGATCAACGCGAACGATTTGAAGGCCAGGCGGCCCAGCGCGAGGCCGGCGACGAGGAAGCGCATCTCGTCGATGAGGACTTTCTCCGCGCGCTTGAATTCGGCATGCCACCGACGGCCGGCGAAGGAATCGGGATCGACCGTCTGATCATGCTGTTCACCGATCAGGCCTCCATCCGCGACGTTGTCCTCTTCCCGCAACTCAGACCGGAGAAATAACCGTGGCGATGCCGTATGAGATCTTTGTCGGGCTCCGCTACCTCCGTGCCAAGCGCCGGAATCGGACCATTTCGCTAAACACATTTGTCTCGATTGCCGGGATTACGCTCGGTGTGGCCGCCTTAATCGGAACGGTAGGTATCATGACGGGATTCAAGGAAGACATTCAGAAGAAGATTCTCGGCACGACTGCCCACATCATTGTGCAGGAGCGGATGAAGGAGAACATGACGGACTACGATCCGGTCGTCGAAAAGATTCAGACGGTTCCCGATGTCGTCGCAGCCACGCCGTTTGTGCTCCGTCAGGTTCTGCTGACGACCCAATCCGGCGTGCAAGGCATCGTCCTGCGCGGAATCGATCCGCAGCGCGAGGCCAATGTCACCGAATTGGCCAAGAATGTGTCGACGGGACAGCTGACCGACCTGCTTACGCCCGTCAAGGTCAAACAGACGCCGGTTGACGATCCGCAGGGAACGCCCCAACTGGTCGAGAGGCCCGGCATCATTCTCGGCAAGGAACTGGCGCTCCGGCTGGGGGTGTTTGTCGGCGATACGATCAATGTGGTGTCCCCGGTCGGTCCGATCAGCGCGATGGGCATGGTTCCGAAGATTCGAACCTTTGCAGTCGTGGCCCTCTTTCATTCCGGCATGTACGAATACGACTCATCGCTCGCCTATATCGAGCTCGGCGAAGCGCAGAAGTTCTTCAACATGGGTTCAAGCGTGTCCGGGATCGAGGTGAAAGTGACGGATGTATTCCGCGCGAGTGACATCGCCCGCGAGATCGAACACGAGCTGGGCTTCAGCCACGGAGCCAGGGATTGGATGCAGATGAACCGCAATCTGTTCTCGGCCCTGAAGCTGGAAAAAACGATGATGTTTCTCCTCCTTGTCCTGATCACGATCGTGGCTTCGTTCAACATCGTGAGCACTTTGACGATGATCGTCACGGAGAAGCAGAAGGAAATTGCCATTCTCAAGGCGATGGGAGCGACCAGACGCAGCATCCGGCGGATCTTTATGCTGAACGGATTGATTATCGGTTTTTCCGGCACGGCCGTCGGAATTCCGCTGGGCTACACGTTCCTCTGGCTCATCCAGACGTTCTGGACCTTTGATCCGACGGTCTATTACATTTCGAAAATACCCGTTCACGTCCTGGCGGAAGACGTCCTGCTCGTTGCCGGCTCCGCCATTCTGATCAGTTTTGCCGCCACTGTGTACCCGGCAAGCCAGGCGGCCAAGCTCGAACCGGTAGCGGCGTTACGATATGAATGAACGTGACGAACGTACAATTTGCTGAATGTGTGAGTCGGTGAATTGAATATTATCGGGCCATTTCCAAAATTCACCCAGTCGCCAAGTCACACAATGACATCATGATCAAAGTCACCGATCTCCATAAATCCTTCTCCATGGGGTCCTATGATCTGCCCGTGCTCAAGGGCATCAATCTTGAAATCCGCCGGGGCGAACTGATTGCCATCGTGGGGGCGTCGGGAGCAGGGAAGAGCACCCTGCTCCATATCATCGGAACGCTCGATAAACCCACGACGGGCACGGTGACCTTCGACGGCCAGGACCTTTTTCAGATGACGGAAATGCAGCAGGCGGAATTTCGCAATCGGCGCATCGGCTTTGTGTTTCAATTTCACCATCTGCTGCCGGAGTTTACCGCCCTGGAGAACGCCTCCATGCCTGCGCTCGTGCAGCGACGCGACCCCGCCTCTGTCGAATCCGACGCAACCGCCCTGCTGACGGAAGTGGGTCTGGGCCAGCGTCTTCACCACAAGCCCGGGGAATTATCCGGCGGTGAACAACAACGCGTCGCCATGGCGCGGGCGCTCATGCAGAAGCCTGACGTCGTCTTAGCCGATGAACCGACCGGGAATCTCGACACGCATACCGGTGACGGACTGTTCGGCCTGATGCGTGACTTAAACAAATCACGCGGGACAACCTTCATTATCGTCACCCACAATGACAAGCTCTCCGCCCAGTCCGACCGCATCGTTCACATGCAGGACGGCATGATCGTCTAAAGGTTGACTAGACGACCCGCAATTACTAGACTGACCTTCGTGCGGAATACAGAGGACATCATGGAGGAATTAGCCATGAGGCACAGGGTTCGATTCATTGTCGCGGCGGCGATTCTCGCGCTCATCCCTGCCCAGGCCATGGCCGTGGAATTCGCCGTGGTCGGACCGCGAGCGGTCGGCATGGGGGGAGCGGGCGTTGCCGTGACGACGGACTCCCTGGCCACCTACTGGAACCCTGCGGGTCTCGCCATGAAGCAGACCGTGGATATCAGGATGCAATTCACCGCCCAGGCCGTCGCCCGGAACGGAGCAATCGACACGTTCCGCAACATTGAAAACTGTGATGCCTGTACGGCGGCAGACGCGCAGAATTATGCCAACCAGATCAACGGCCAGTCCGCCTCCGCGAATGCCTCGGCGGGCCTCTATTTCAAAGGACATCTCGGCGACCATGCCTTCGGCTTCAATATTTCCGACATCGCCTGGGCCGGTTCCTATCCGTCCCGTCCGTTTACAGCCAATCAGCCGAACCCCGGCGACATTGCCGGTCAGCTCGCGATGCGAGGACTCGAAGCGCGTCAAGCCGTGTTCTCCTACGCGTATGCCTTCGCGGATAAGACATTTGCCGTCGGCGTGAGCGGAAAGATCATTCAAGGCGCCGCCTATTCGGGACTCGCCACAGTCACGAATGGGCAGGATGTGACCCTGTCGGACAATTTCGGCAAGGCCAACATTTCCACAGCCTTCAGCGTCGACGTCGGCGCTCTGTATAAGCCGACCTCCTGGTTGCGTTTGGGCGTAGTGGCGAAGGATCTCACCCAGCCCACCTTTGACGCGCCGAACGGCGAGCAGTTCAAGATGACCCCCCAGGTTCGAGGCGGCGTGGCGGTCAACCCCTATTCTTCGCTGACGATCACGTTCGACGGCGATTTCACTTCCAATCCCACCCTGGTGCCGACGGTCAGGAGCCAGATCCTGAGTCTCGGCGCCGAACAGACGATCCTCTCCGAGTTCCTCTCTCTCCGCCTGGGCGCCTATAAGAACGTGCAGGACGCCGCGTCGAATGTCACTCCCACAGCCGGTATCGGGATCAGACTGTATGCGTTTCGTTTGGATCTTGGCGGAGGCTATGATTTCAACGAAGGCACCGCACTGGTCTCGGGTTCTCTCGCTTTGACATTCTAAAATGGTATACTGACTGCAATGTTGACCGTAATTACAAGACGGTACCGTCTCTGGTTTATCTTCTTCGCCGTGACCCTGGCGGGCTGCGGCGGCCTCCAGGAAACGTGGGAAGGTCCCGGAGCGATCGTGTTCCGGCCACAGTCGATTGCCGTGTTGCCGCCGATGGCGAGCCAATACGACAGCGCACGGGAGGATGTGCAGGAAGTGCTCGCCGCGTCCTTAATGAAGTCAGGTCGTATCGAACGGGTGGTCCTTCCGGAACAAGTCACCGATATTTTCCAGGGGTCGAAGGAAGCCTTTGATTCACTCGTCTTCTATTTCTCGCGTCTGGAAATGACCGGGCAGTCCGACAAGGATTCCGCCATCAAGTTGGGGAAAGCGCTGAACGTGGAGGCATTTCTTATTGTCCGGATCAATGCCTGGGAATATTCACGGAGAGCGGAAGGGGATAAAGTCGGCCGGGTCGGACTCAGCCTGCGTCTGATCGATGCCACGACCGGCGCCACGATATGGAAGGCCCGCCATGAACGGACCAGCAGCTACATATTCTCCAAACCCAACCTCAAAGAAGTCGCCACCGAACTCACCGACGAAATGATCAAGTACATGCCGCCGGCGGCCAATGCAGGCAAGCGGTAATCATCTACCGGATTAATCGGCTCACCTCTGGTTTCATCCAAAAAAATAAAGTGGAGTGCTAGGGGCCAGTTCGTCAGGCGGTGGCGGTGGCCTGTCTGATCGCAGACTTCAGCGAACCGACGAAGGCTCCGACTCTCTCGACGAGATCCGGTCCCTGCTGGTTGGCGGCAATCTGCTTTACGATGGCGCTGCCGACGATGACTCCATCGGCCATGGCGGCGACCCTTCCGGCATCCTCCGGGGTCGAGACGCCGAACCCGACGGCCACGGGGGTTCGTGTCGCCTTTCTGATTTTCTCGACGTTCTTTCCGACCTCAGCCATGTTTTGAATCTTTGCACCGGTGATCCCGGTGAGCGACACATAATACAGAAACCCTTGCGATTCCTTCGCCACATACGTTCGCCGCGACGCGGTGCTGGTCGGTGCAAGAAGAAACACGAGTCGCAACCCTGCGGCCGCTGCAGGCCCCTTGAGCGGGCCCGCCTCGTCCGGAGGCATATCCGGCACGATCAGACCATCGACACCGGCTTCGTTGGCCGCCTTGCAGAAGGGTTCCAGTCCCATCGCGTGAATGGAATTGTAGTAGACCATCAGCACGATCGGAATCTCTGTGCGCCGGCGGAGGGTCTTCACAGAAACCAGGATCTGCCTGAGCGAGGTCCCGTTGCGCAATGCCCGCTCCGCTGCTTGCTGAATCACCGGCCCGTCCGCAATCGGGTCCGAAAAGGGAACGCCCAGTTCAATGATATCGGCGCCCGCCCGCTCCAACGCAATCACCAGTTGCTCTGTTTCAGGAAGTCCGGGATCTCCGGCCATGAGATAGGCGATGAGCGCTTTCTC
>DATIGF010000122.1:0-9169 GCA_035454865.1 Nitrospiraceae bacterium
TCCCGCCAATGGGGATCGGATTGGAATTTCTCCGTGCCGCCATAGACAGGGCGTCGGTTCTGCTCGTCCCGCAGGAAGATCTTCGTCAGCCGATTGGCGATCTCCTTGGAGACCTCGAAGAGGTTCATCATCTTGCCGGACCCGGTCGGGCATTCAATTTTAAAATTCTCGCCGTAGTAGAGATAGAACTGCAGGAGCGCCCGGATAATCATGACATTCACCGGCATCCAGACCGGTCCCCGCCAGTTGGAGTTGCCCCCGAACATGCCGCTATTGGATTCCGCCGGCAGATAGTCGACCCGATATTCCTGACCGCCCACGTGAAAGATATAGGGGTTCTTCTCGTGAAACTTGGAGAGCGCCCGGAGGCCGTAGGGGCCCAGGAATTCATTCTCGTCGAGCATCTTCGTGAGGACCCGCCGGAGCCGCTCAGGATTGAGCAGGGCAAAAATCCCCCGCTCGTTCACCCCCAAATGCTTCGAGCCGGTGGGGTGGATGGATTTAAACAGCTCGGGCATCTGGCGCCAGCGGGCCTCTATGGCAGCGACTTGCCGCGGAACCAATTCCCGCTGCCACGACTCGGTCACCGTGGTGGCGCACAATGGCAGCAGCCCCACCATGGAGCGGACCTTGAGCCGCTGGGTGCTGCCGTCCGGAAGCCGCAGGAGATCGTAGTAGAAGCCGTCCTCCTCGTCCCACATACCCTCCGGTCCTGGCTTGTTCATGCCCGCGGCGATATAGAGGAAGTGCTCCATGAACTTGACTACCATGTCTTCGTAGGTGGGGTCGTGAGCCACCAGCTCCGCCGCAAGTTCGACCATGTTCTGGCTGAACAAGGCCATCCAGGCTGTGCCGTCCGCCTGCTCCAGGTGACCACCGGTGGGCAGCGGGGCGCTGCGGTCGAAGATGCCGATGTTATCAAGGCCGAGGAACCCTCCCTCGAACACGTTTTTGCCGAACCGGTCCTTCCGGTTCACCCACCAGGTAAAGTTCAGCAGGAGCTTGTTGAAGGCCGTTCTGAGGAAATCTACGTCTGTCTCGCCGCGCAGGGCCTGCTCGGTGCGGTGGAGGAACAGGGTCGCAAAGGCGTGGACCGGAGGGTTCACGTCGCTGAAGTTCCATTCGTAGGCGGGAATTTGCCCGTTGGGGTGCAGGTAGAGCCCATGCAGCATCAGATGCATCTGCTGCTTGGCGAAGTCCGGGTCGACGATCGAGAGCGGCAGCGTGTGGAAGGCCAGATCCCAGGCCGCATACCAGGGGTATTCCCACTTGTCGGGCATCGAGATGATGTCCTCGTTGATCATGTGGAACCACTCCGAATTCCGGGCAGCATGATAGCCGGCATGGAGGGGGTTCGAGTGGTGTTCCCTCAGCCAACGATCGCCATCGAAGTAATAGTACTGCTTGGACCAGAGCATGCCGGCCAGGGCCTGGCGCATCACGATGGCTGCGTCCGGGGAGACGGAAGGCGGGGTAACGGAACGGTAGAACTCGTCCGCCTCCTTCAAACGGGCCGCGAAGGTCTCCGCAAAGGCCGGCCCGAAGGGGACGGCAAGCCCTTTCTTATCCTTGCCCTGCTCGACGAGCCCCTGGCTGGTGAGGCGCAGGCGCAGGATCATCGACTGGCCCGGCCCAACCATCTGCCGATAGTGCGCCGCGGCCTTCGTCCCGGTCTTGCCGGGATTCACTGCGTTCTTTTGACCGTTCACGACATAGTTATTGATGCCGTCTTTGACGTACGGACTGGCGTTCGGATATTCAGGAAACAGCCGCTCGTTATTTGTTTCATTGTCGGTAAAGAGCAGCGGCACCTCGCCCTCACAGTAAAGAGAGAACGTGCCCAGCGTCGAATGTTGCGCCACGATTGCACTCGTGCCTGCCGGTCCCTCGCTCTGCTTCAGGATCGGCTTCTGGGCAGGTCCGGCAATCCATGTGGCCCAGTCGTTGCGGAACCACAGAGTCGGCAACAGGTGCAGCTCGGCCTTTTCCGGGCCCCGGTTGAGTGCGGTAATCTGCACCAGAATATCGTCCGGACCGTTCTTGGCATATTCCACGAAGACGTCAAAGTAGCGATCCTGATTAAAGACGCCCGTATCGAGCAGTTCGTACTCCATTTCCTCCCGGGACCGCCCGCGGTTCGTGTTCACCAGATCGGCATAGGGAAAGGCCGCCTGCGGGAACTTATAGAGGTACTTCATGTAAGAATGCGTCGGCGTGCTGTCGAGGTAGAAGTAATATTCTTTGACGTCCTCGCCGTGGTTGCCTTCGCTGTTGGTGAGTCCGAAGAGTCGTTCTTTGAGGATCGCGTCCTTCCCGTTCCAGAGGACGAGCGCAAGACAGAGCCGCTGCTTTTCATCGCAGATCCCACCCAGACCATCCTCCCCCCAGCGATAGGCCCGCGAACGGGCCTGATCGTGGGTAAAGAAATTCCAGGCATCACCGTTATCGCTGTAATCCTCCCGAACCGTTCCCCATTGCCGCTCGGTCAGGTACGGGCCCCATTTTTTCCATAGCTTTTCGTTCTTCCGAGCTTCTTCGAGTCGGAGTTTTTCAGCATTCATAGGCATCCTTTCTTCTACCACCGTTATTCCGGCATTACCTTAATCTCATTGCCCTCCCGGCCGGCCGCCCAGGCATCCGCTGCGGAAGGATCAACAACGATCCCATCTCAGGTCGCATCGACGGGCCCACTGTTCCTTCATCGCTTGCCCCCGTTCATGCTGCCCCGGGTGCCAGGACCACTCGCCCCATCTTCACACATTGTCCGCTTCCGTGGGTACCGCACGGCGTCCCGCCGGCGCGCGCCGTCCCCATCGCCATCCGGTGATGTCGGGCATGTCTTCACCATACCGGGCGATGTATTGCTTGTGCTCATGGCGCTTGTCGCGCATCGCCTGCTTGACATAGGCGGCGCGTGATCCCAGTTGCGGCAACCGGTCAATGACGTCGCCGACGAGGTGAAATCGATCCAGATCGTTGAGGACGCACATGTCGAACGGGGTAGTCGTGGTCCCTTCTTCTTTGTAGCCGCGTACGTGCAGATTCTTGTGATTCGTCCGTCGGTACGTGAGCCGGTGGATCAGCCAGGGGTAACCATGGAACGCGAACACGATCGGCTTGTCTTTGGTGAAGAGGGCATCGAAGTCCCGATCCGACAGGCCAT
Source organism: Nitrospiraceae bacterium (assembly GCA_035454865.1). GTDB lineage: Bacteria > Nitrospirota > Nitrospiria > Nitrospirales > Nitrospiraceae > Nitrospira_D. The sequence continues at coordinate 3,164 of DATIGF010000122.1, forward strand.
GCGGGTGCTCTCTCTGCGGCTGCAGCTTCATGAGATTGACGACGTTGACGACCCGGATTTTCAGCGCAGGAAGATACCGGCGAAACAGATCTACGGCAGCCAGCGTCTCCAGCGTCGGCACGTCTCCGCAACAGGCCATGACGACATCAGGGTCTCCCCCTTTATCATTGCTGGCCCAATCCCAGATTCCGATACCGGCAGCGCAATGTTTGACGGCTTGGTCCATCGTCAGCCATTGGGGAGCCGGTTGCTTGCCCGCCACGATGACGTTCACATAATTGCGGCTGCGCAGGCAGTGATCGGTCACCGAGAGGAGCGTGTTCGCGTCCGGCGGCAGGTAGACTCGCACAACCTGTGCTTTCTTGTTCACGACGTGATCGATGAAGCCGGGGTCCTGGTGGCTGAATCCGTTGTGGTCCTGCCGCCACACGTGGGAGCTCAGCAGATAGTTCAACGAGGCGATCGGCCTCCTCCACGGAATCTCATGACAAACCTTCAGCCACTTGGCGTGCTGATTGAACATCGAATCGATGATGTGGATGAAGGCCTCATAGCAGGAGAAGAAGCCGTGCCGCCCGGTCAGGAGATAGCCTTCCAGCCAACCCTGGCACTGATGCTCGCTCAGCATCTCCATGACCCGGCCGTCCGGTGCCAGGTGATCGTCATACGGGTACCGCTCCGCCATCCAGGAACGGCTGGTCACTTCCAGCACGTCCTGCCAACGGTTCGAATTATTCTCGTCCGGACTGAAGAGACGGAAGTTCCGGTTCGCAATGTTCAGTTGCATTGAGTCCCGCAGGAATTTGCCCATGAGGCGCGTGGACTCGGCATCGACCGCGCCGGGCTTTCTTACCTTCACGGCGTAGGTGCGGAAATCCGGCAGGCGCAGATCCTTAAGGAGGAGTCCGCCGTTGGCATGCGGATTTGCGCTCATGCGACGCTCGCCCTTCGGCGCAAGTCCGGCGAGCTCGGGCTTCAACCGGCCGGTTTTGTCGAACAGCTCCTCCGGCTTGTAGCCCTTCATCCATTTCTCAAGGATCTTCACGTGCCCGGGCTTGTCATGCATTTCACCCATCGGCACCTGGTGCGACCGCCAGTACCCTTCCGTTCGTTTGCCGTCAATTTCCTTTGGACAGGTCCATCCCTTGGGCGACCGGAGGATGATCATCGGCCAGCGCGGCCGCTCCTGCACCCCGTGCTTCCTGGCCCGGTTCTGGATACGGCGGATTTCGTCACAACAGGCATCCAGTGCAGCGGCCATGAGTTGATGCATCCTGGCCGGCTCCTGTCCCTCGACAAAATAGGGTCTGTATCCGTAGCCGCGAAATAACTGGTCCAACTCTTCGTGACTGATACGGGCCAGCACGCAGGGATTGGCGATCTTGTAACCGTTCAAGTGCAGAATTGGCAGCACCGCTCCGTCGGTCTTGGGATTGAGGAACTTGTTGGAGTGCCAGGAAGTCGCCAGGGGTCCTGTTTCGGCTTCCCCGTCGCCGACGACGCAGGCGACAATCAGATCGGGATTGTCGAAGGCGGCCCCGTACGCATGCGACAGGGCATAGCCTAGCTCGCCACCCTCATGGATTGAACCAGGCGTTTCCGGCGCCACGTGGCTGGGAATGCCTCCGGGAAACGAAAACTGCGTGAACAATCGCTTCAGGCCATCCGCGTCCTGCGGGATATTCGGATAGACCTCGCTGTAGGTGCCTTCCAGATAGGCATTCGCCACAAGACCCGGTCCGCCGTGCCCGGGGCCGGTGATGAACATCATGCTCAGGTCCCGCTGCTTGATCGCTCGATTCAGATGGGCATAGATGAAATTCAAGCCCGGTGTAGTACCCCAATGACCAAGGAGGCGGGGCTTGATGTGTTCTTTCCTCAAGGGTTTTTTCAGCAGAGGATTGTCATACAAATAGATCTGCCCTACCGAAAGGTAGTTTGCCGCGCGCCAGTAGGCGTCTATCAAATCGAGTTCTTTCTTCGACAAGGGCTTTCTCATGTAGTCACGATCTCATCGGGACTGGCTCCGGCCTTGCCGGTTCCTGTCCCGCTGTCCTTCTGGGACAGCCACCTGGCAGAAGAGTGGCTGTCCGCTATACGAGTCCTCGCACACAGCGAGCCGTCTCCCTCGCGATCCAGGTCTCCTCATCCGCCGCGACCACATAGGCCGCCGGCCGTGAGTCATCCGCGCTGATCCTGGCTGCCAGACCCGGCGTCAATCCGATCGCCGCTCGATTACGGCTGGCGTCGAGCCTCAGCCCGCACCAGGCCATGTCCCGGCAAATCCGCTCCCGAATCTCCGGCGCGTTCTCCCCGATGCCGCCCCCGAATACAATAGCATCGGCGCCGCCTAACACGGCAAGGTAGGCTCCGAGATATTTGCGTGCCCGATAGCAGAAGAGCTCGATGGCAAACCGCGCCCGCTCGTCCTGTTCCTCTCCTGCCGCGCGGAGCAACTCCCGCATGTCGTTCGACCGCCCGGACAAGCCCAGGAGGCCGGACCGTTCGTTCAGCCACCGTTCCACTTCAGCCGCCCCGACCTTCTCCCGCTCCGACAGGTAGCTGACAATGGAGGCATCCACATCGCCCGAACGAGTCCCCATAACCAGCCCCTCCAGCGGCGTGAATCCCATGGATGTGTCGACCGACCGGCCCTGATCGATCGCGGCGACAGAACAGCCATTACCCAACTGCAGCGTGATGACACGTGCCTGCTCCAGTGGATGTCCGGTACCAGCCGCATAGCCGTTCGCCAGCGAGGCATGGGCAATTCCGTGAAACCCATACCGGCGGATGCGATGCCGGTCGGCCAAGTCGGCGGGGAGCGCGTAGCGTCGCGCAACTTCGGGCATAGTCTGATGAAAGCCCGTATCGAACACCGCCACCATCGGCAGCGTCGAGCCCAGCACCGCTCTGGCCCCGCGAATCCCCGCGAGACAGGGAGGATTGTGCAGCGGGGCCAACCCGGACAATGCGTCGATTTCTGCTTCAACCTGATCGGTTATCAATGAGGGCTCCACGTACCGATCTCCTCCGTGGACCACCCGATGCCCGACCGCGTCGATGGCGGCAGAGGAACCTGCCAGACGCTCGAACACCACACGCAGCGCCTGCGCATGATCCCGAATGTCCAGCGTCGCTGTACGAGCTGTGCCCTCTCCGGCTACTTCGAAGCTTGCAGAGCCGCCGATGCCTTTGACGGCGCCTTGCAGCAACGCCGGTCTGGTTGCGAGCCCCCCCTTCGCCTCATCAAGGACTTCCACGAGTTGAAACTTTATCGACGAGCTTCCGCTGTTGATTGCCAGAACCAGCATGTCAACTCTGACGCTTCATGGCAGAGACCAATGTGCTATCCACGCTCGCGCCGCTCCGGACGATACCCTGTTTCATCCGCATCAGATTATTGCCCTTCCAAGGCATCGGTATATGCGCCGAGGGTGGCCGCGCTATTGCACTTGGCGCGGTGGTAGAACGCCTGCTGCGCTGTTTTCACGTTCTCCTGCCTGCCGCACCAGGTTTCCATCGCAGAATCCTGAAGCGCTCGCCCGTAAGAAAAACTCAGTTTCCATGGCTTCGGTTGATCGAGACGGTTGATCGCGTTCAAGTGAGAAGTGGCAAGGCTGGCACTTTGCCCCCCCGAGAGAAACACGATGCCGGGAACGGCGGCCGGAACGTGGCGGCGCATACAGCGCAGCGTCGCCATGGCCACTTCCTCGACCGGGGCCTGCCTGCCGCAGGCTTTGCCCGAAATGACCATGTTCGGCTTAAGGAGCATCCCCTCCGGTTCCACATGCTGCTGAAAGAGCGCATGGAAAACCGTATGGAGCACCGAACCGGTAACTTCTTCGCAACGTTCAATCGTGTGGGCCCCGTCCATCAGCACTTCTGGTTCCACGATCGGCACGAGACCTTGCTCCTGACAGAGAGCAGCATAGCGTGCCAGCGCATGAGCGTTCGCACTGATACACATGGGGCTGGGCAAGGTCTCGGTGATACGAATAACGGCCCGCCATTTGGCGAATCGGGCGCCCATGGCAGCATATTCCTTCAAGCGGTCCCGGAGTCCGTCGAGTCCTTCGGTGATGGTTTCCTCCGGCGAACCGGCGAGCACCTTGGCTCCCCGGTCCACTTTGATCCCCGGAATAATGCCCTGCCCGGATATCACCTCCAGCAATGGTCGGCCGGTGGCATTCTTCTGCCGGATGGTTTCGTCTTGCAGGATCACGCCGCCGATGAACGCGGACACACCCGGCGTGGTGAAATACATTTCACGGTAGGAGCGGCGGCTGTCTTCAGTCGACTCGATCTTGAGCGCCGCAAAGCGCTTGGTCAGAGTGGGAGCGGTTTCATCAACGGCGAGGATCCCCTTGCCTCCGGCGACCAGCGCCCTTGCCGTCAGGTCCAATTCCTGTCGTCCCATGCGCGCATCTCCTCCCACTTCGGGAACCCCGGCTACCGACCATGCATGAGTCCGACCGAGTCAATCGGAGTATCTGCAACGGCTCACTCCCCCGCCTATGCCGGTGATGGTTATTGCCTATCCTGTTCTACTGAGCTGTCAGCAAGACAGGTGCCATTACCCCACAATCTCAAGGAGATCGCAGGTCTGCTTGAGTTCAGAAGAATCCAAAGGATAGAGCCCAAGCTCAAGGCAAAGCTCTGTGGAGATTTGCGCCAAGAGCATGAGCGTGCATGGTCCCAATTAGCCTCAATTCCTTCTGTTCTGATGCTCCCATCAGAAGGCGCTCTCGGATCGGCCAACGAGCGCTCAACGTTCGCAACCTGACGAGAGAGATGCCTTCCTTTCAATCTCCCTGGAGATTGTTGGTACGATCCTGGCAGGCATTCGGGTCATCGCTCGCAGCGAGGTCGATCCAGCGGGCGGGATGGAAGGGAGAAACGTTTCAATGACGGAAACAGCAGCCATACTGGTCGGCGGGGGTCCGGCGCCGGGGATTAACGGCGTGATCAGCGCCGCAACGACACGCTTGCTTGCGGACGGCTGGAAGGTCTTAGGCATCGAGCAGGGCTTCAAGCGGATCATGCAAGGCGACGTGACTAAGGTCACGCCGCTGACCCTTGAAGAGGTCAGCCGGCTTCACTTCCTGGGCGGATCGATCCTCAAGACCGCGAGAGCCAACCCCACCAGGAGTTCTACACATCTCTCTCAAACGTTGAAGAGCCTCGAACAACTCGGCGTCACGGGACTGATCACGATCGGAGGAGATGACACGTGTTTTTCCGCGCTGACGCTCGAGCGGGCCGCACAAGGACGGCTGCGAGTCGTCCACGTTCCCAAAACCATCGACAACGACCTTGATCTCCCCCAGGGCGTACCCACCTTCGGATTTCAGACCGCCAGACATGTCGGCACGCAGGTGGTCAGGAACATCCTCGAAGATGCGCGCACAACGTCTCACTGGTTCTTTGTCGTCGCCATGGGGCGCAAGGCCGGCCACCTTGCACTGGGCATCGGCAAAGCTGCGGGAGCGACCCTCACGCTGATTCCTGAAGAGTTCACGGAACGGCCGGTCAGGCTAGCGCTGGTGGCCGATATCCTCGTTGCCGCCATTATCAAGCGTCTGAGCCATGGTCGGGAGGACGGAGTAGCGGTGCTGGCGGAGGGACTTGCCGAGATCATGAATCCGGATGATTTCACAGCGTTGTCGTCTGCTGCTCGCGACGACCACGGCCACGTCGAACTGGCCGATCTTGACCTCGGCCGGACGCTCAAGGAAGAAGTCCTCAAGCGATTGGCCCCCTACGGCCTCACCCCGACGATCCGGCTCAAGGATCTGGGATTCGAATTGCGCTGCGCGGATCCTACCGCGTTCGACATGGAATATTGCCGCGATTTGGGCTGCTGCGCCGCCGAGTTCCTGATTTCAGGCGGAACCGGCTCCATGGCTTCGATCATCAATGGAAAATTTTCTCCGATCCCGTTCGACGCCGTTCTCGATCCCGCTACACAACGGACGCGGGTCAGGATGGTGGATGTTGCCTCCG
>DATIGF010000123.1:0-22730 GCA_035454865.1 Nitrospiraceae bacterium
GATTTGAAGGGATTATTTCAATTATCAGGGCCCGTGTCGATCTGCTCTTGGAAGCCCAAAACCTTGCGCTGCTGCAAAGCGTGGACAAGACGACGAAGAGCCAGGTCATACTGCAGCATACAGTCGAAGGGCTGTCAGTCATCGTGATTGCCTATTACCTGGCGGGACTCGGCAGCTACATCTTTAAGGGGCTGCAAGAAGTCGGGTGGATGCGGAATGCCAATATTGCGGCTGCCGTCTTTGTTCCCATCGCGATCGGACTTGCCTTTGTCATCACCACTGTGAGCAAGAGGTTTCTGCACAAGAAGTGGTCGGGGGAGCAGCCGCCAGAAGAAGCGGGTAAGTCGCAAGTGCAGCGAAATGAGTAACGTGCAGGACCGTCTTGCTCGTCAGAGGACCGTCTGGCCGCTCGTGAGCGTCTTGGCTAAGAATTCTCCCGTATAAGAAGCCGCCACTTTCGCCACCTGTTCCGGACGACCCTCTGCCACAATCTGTCCGCCTGCTGCGCCGCCTTCCGGACCCAGGTCGATGATCCAATCTGCCGACTTAATGACGTCGAGATTGTGCTCCACAACCACGAGCGTATTGCCCGCGTCGACGAGTTTGTTGAGGACGGCGAGGAGTTTTTTCACGTCATCGAAGTGGAGGCCGGTGGTTGGTTCGTCCATGATGTAGAGCATGTCTTTCGCAGTTGAGACTTTCAACTCAGCGGCGACTTTTAATCGCTGGGCTTCGCCCCCGGAGAGCGTCGTCGCTGATTGCCCAAGCCGCAGATAGCCGAGGCCAATGGAAGACAACAGATGCAGTCGCTCTTGCAGCTTCGGTGTCCCTGTAAAGAATGCGAGTGCGTCGTCAACGGTCATGGCGAGCACGTCGGAGATCGTTTTCCCACGATGGCGAATGGCCAGGACCTCCGGCTTGAACCGCTTGCCGTCACAGATTTCGCAGGGCGCGTAGATATCCTCGAAGAAGTACATCTCCAATTTTTCGACGCCGCTGCCTTCGCAGCGTTCGCATCGGCCGCCGGTCGCATTGAAAGAAAAGTGGCCGGGGGTGAATCCCTGCCTTAGTGCGTCGCGCTCGGAAGCAAAGAGCTGCCTGATCTCATCGAAGGCTTTCAGGTAGGTAATGGGGTTTGACCTGGGCGTGCGGCCGATCGGCTGCTGGTCGATCAGACGGATTCCTTTGAGATGTTCCAGCCCCTTGATGGCTTTGAAGCGACCCATCGGCAAAGACTCGACACGAAACGCCCGTGCGATGGCGCGGTAGAGGGTATCCTCTACCAGCGTGCTCTTGCCTGAACCGGAGACGCCGGTGACGCAGACCAACATGCCGAGCGGAATCCGAACGAGCAGATCTTTCAAGTTATGCTCCGCTGCGCCGGCGATCACGAGAAATTTGCCCGAGCCTGAACGCCGTGATTTCGGCAACGGAATCGAGTCTTCCCCCCGAAGGTAACGGGCCGTCATGGCATGAGGATTCTGCAAGAACGTCTCGGAAGGGGCCGCACAGACGACCTGGCCTCCCTGTTCCCCGGATCGCGGCCCCATTTCGACGATGTGGTCGGCCGACTCGATCATGCGACGGTCATGCTCGACGACGACCACCGTATTGCCGGCTTCCGCGAGGTCTTTGAGGATGCCGGCGAGTAAGTCCGTATCGCGAGCGTGGAGTCCAATAGTGGGTTCATCGAGGACGTAGAGCGTTCCGACCAGCCGGGCACCGAGTTGATTGGCCAATGACACCCGCTGGGCTTCGCCTCCGGAGAGTGTCTTCGTCTGCCGGGCGAGTGTGAGATAGCCGAGACCGACGCGCAGCAGAAATCCCAGCTTGGCTTTCAATTGCCGGAGAATGTCTGCGGCGACGTCCTGCTCAAATGGGCGCAAGTTCAACGACTCGAGCCAAACGATGACGGCTTCGATCGTCAGCTCCGAAATCTCGTGAATGTCCTTGGCTGCGATCTTGACGAAGCGGGCATCCGGTTTGAGCCGGCTCCCGTGGCAGCCGGGGCAATCGAACGGGGTGCGGTAGCGGCTGAGCAGCACGCGCACGTGCAGTTTATAGCGCTTGCCTTCCAGATATTCGAAGAAGTCATTGATGCCCTCGAACGTCTGATCGCCTTCCCATAGGAGTTGTTGCGTCAGCTTGGGCAGGTTCTTGAACGGGACCGTGATATCGACGCCATGCCGTTTCATGGCGAGCAACATCTGTTTCTGCCACCAATCGGCGCTTGGTTTGCTCCAGGGTTCGATGGCGCCCTGGGCCAGGGATTTCGTATGGTCGGGAATCACCAGTTCAGGATCGTAGCGGAGTACGTTGCCGAACCCTTTACATTCCGGGCAGGCGCCTAATGGATGGTTGAACGAAAAGAGGAGGGGCCGAAGGGGCTCGAATGTGCGCCCGCAATGCTGGCAGAGAAAGCTGGTGCTGTAAGAGCGGACTCCATGGCCGATGACGTCGACGGTGCAGCGGCCTTCGCCCTCACGGAAAGCGGTTTCAACGGCTTCGACAATACGCGATCGGTTGTCCTCTCTGATGACGAGGCGGTCTAACACAACATGGAGAGTCGGGTACTTGTGTAGCGGAGGCTGACTCGCCTCAAGCAGATCGAGGATGTCGTCGGCTGTCCTGACTCTGGTGAATCCGCGGGTCAGTAGCGATTGAATAAGGGTTTGTTCAAGTTTGACCGAGGGCGTGGCGATCGAAAAGAGAACCATGGCCCGAGCTTCGGGGAAGCGGTGCAGGAGATCGTCGGCGACGTTGTCAGGATGGAAAGCCCGTGCCTCCTGAGCACAATCAGGACAGGTGGGTTTGCCGATCTTGGCAAAGAGCAGCCGCATCAGATCGGCGATCTCCGTGGTCGTGCCCACGGTCGAGCGAGCGGTTCGAGTCTGATTTTTCTGCTCGATGGCGATGGCCGGGCGAACATTCAGGATCCGATCGACGTCGGGGCGGGCCACTTTGTCGAGAAACATCCGGGCATAGGTCGAGAGGGATTCGACATAGCGCCACTGGCCCTCCGCAAAGAGGGTGTCGAACGCCAGCGAGGATTTTCCCGACCCGGACACGCCGGTAACGGCCGTAACCTTGTTGTGGGGAATGCACAGGGAGATGTTCTTGAGATTATTCTGGCGCGCGCCCTCGACGAGGAGGTCCGCAGACCGGTTCTGAGGCAGTGGGGTGAGTTCCACGACGCGCGCTCCAGGGAAGTTAAATGCATGATCGTAGCTCGGACCGTTCATGAATATCTACTCCGGCTCCGATTCGTTTCTTCCGCAAGCTAACGTTCTGCAACTTTTCCGGACGGGGGATTCGGCGAAAGGCTTGGCCATTCCTCCCAAAGGATGAGAGGATGGGAGCATTCAGCGGGAGGGGAGTATGATTCTCTCGACCACACCAACCATTGAAGGAAAAAAAGCGGTCAAGACCCTGGGTTTGGTCTCCGGGGATGCCATCCTCGGCGCAAACATCTTTCGCGATTTCTTTGCATCGATTCGTGATATCGTGGGCGGCCGATCGGCGGCGTATGAGGCGGAGCTGCGCAAGGCCAAGGACATTGCGCTTGGTGAAATGCGCGAGCAGGCCAGACAGCTGGGCGCCAATGCCATCGTCGGTATCGATATCGACTATGAAACCATCGGCGCCGGCAGCAGCATGTTGATGGTCAGCGCGAGCGGCACCGCGGTTATTGTGGAGTCACAGTAGGATCATGCAGCGCCTGCCACAGGGCGAGTATCTCGGGCTTGGACGCCAACTGGCCCGCTTGCTGGGCTCCTGTCTTGAGGGAGAGTCGGGCGACGCCTTGCGCGAGCTGGCCCGCGCCTACGATCCCGCCGCGAACGAGGCCCGCATCAGCGCGGAGGTGTTTCTCTTCCATAAATACCTGCTCATGCAGGCTTGTGTCGGCGTGTTTCCTGAATCGGAGGCCGATCACATCGTCGGAGGGCTGTTTGCGGCGCTGAATGAACGGGCCAGCGGATTGGAGTTCAGTCCCGAGCGGCAGAAGGCCATGGAGCAGATGTGGCAGCTGCGGGCGGCTGACTACGACGGGCCCTTCTCGCAGGACCGGGTCCAGTTTCTCGATGAAGGGTCAGGGCCCATCCATTGGCAACAAACCATCGTCCGATTCTGTCGGAACGTGCGAGAGATTGAGAACCCTCCTGACATCTGGGCCGACACCGACGGTCCATCCCAGGCCGCGAGCCGTTCCGTCACCGCCGCCCTCGATCAGATGGTGTCGGCGTTAGGCGAAATCAACCGGCTCCATTTCAGCGGGGCGGCCTGAAGACACCCTCCTGCCGATTGCGGTCCTATCGGATCCAAAGTTTCACAGCGCCCACGCAACCCATATACAAGGCGAGCGATCCGACCATCGCGGGCCAGAAGCCGAAACGGGGAACGCCCGCGATCATGGAGACGACGTAGACCATCCAGGGCGGGACAAACCACAGTAAGTTTCTGGCGTAGCTCACGATTGCGTCGTTTCCTCCGTTCACATAAATCAGCACGAATGTGGCGCCCGTGATGGCGGGAAAGGTGCTGGCAAAGGCGGCGAGGAAAGATCGACCTTGAGATCCGAGGTAGGTCGAGACGCTGACAATGGTCCCGCCCAGTAGAAAGTACATGGCATACTTCACGATCTCATTCACGTTGCCTCCTCATCAGGTTCCTTGAAAGGCTTCCATCGCTTCCCGTTCCAACGCCTCGCCCTGACCGGTATACCGAGGCGAAAAATGAAACACAACGAGGTCGCGGACCTGCGCCTTGCGCGCCATGAGCCCGGCCTGTCTCGCGGTCAGATGATACCGGTCGCGGGCCTTCTCGGCATCGCCATCCAGGTACGGTGATTCGCAATACAACAGGTCTGCGTCCCGGGCGAGGGCGACGATCTTCGCTTCATTCTCTTCATCGTATCGGGCATCGACAACATAGGCGATCTTCTGGCCCCGCGAGATCGTCAAGAACCTTGCCTTCACTTCGCCCAAGACGAACTCCCGCTCTTCCCGCCGGTGCTCTTCGTAGAGCGTGGCCGTGAAGCGGAAGTCGTCCGGTCGGCCCTGCCAGATGTGCTGCTTCACGTCTTTGAGCCAGGCGCCGACCGGCAGACCGGCCTCATGCAGCTTCTGCTTGTTGACATTGATGTGGAACTGTTCCTCCAGGGTATAGGCGAATGAGGGAATGCGATGATTCAGAGCGACGGCGCTGACAGTGAACATGGGATCTTCCAGCACGGTGAAGAGGTGACTCGTGGATTGCAGTGCCTGAGGACGAACTGCTTGCTCCGATGGTTGGAATCCGTTGCTGGCGCAAAAGAAAGCCTGGCGGGTTTCCCGCTGGTGAAACTCCCGGACTTCAATCGTGAGCAGGTAGCCGTCGACGAGATTCCAGGTATAACCTCGGAGTTTTCCCTGCACGTTGTCGATCAATCCGGGAGGGCCGAACAGCCGGAGCGTCTTGCCTCTCCCCAAGGCCACCCGCAGGACGGCATCGAACCCGATAAAGTGGTCCATGTGGGTGTGAGAGACGAAGATCTCGTTGGCCCTCAACAATCTGGTCGGCCCGAGGTTGTCGTTGTGCCCCAGGTCAAAGAGCAAGGCCCGCTTGGACCAGCGAACCTCCACAAAAACGCCGGGGTCGCCGAAGACGTCGTTGACGAGGTAGCTGGAGAAAGAAGGATTCATGGGGAACTTGGTGATCTCGCGATTTGGTGATTGTGCGGAATTTCAGATCAGTACTTCACCAGATCACCAAATCACGAGATCAAGGCTTTCCTTATTATGGAGTACATCATCATCACCTCGACCGCGTGGGCAACGATCGTGACGTAGAGATTGCGCATGCGCAGCCAGATGGCTCCCCAGATCAGCCCGTCCCAGACGGCGATCCAGTGGAGCTGTTGAAAAGTATTCACCATGAAGGGGTCGAATGCAAATATCAGCGCACTGGAAACGAGGGCAAGCGGCGAGAGGCGTTGGGCAGATCCGGATCGCCAGAGGCGGGATTCAAGCGAGGCGAGCCGTCCCAGGAGAAAGCCGCGAAAGTTCATTTCCACGAGGAGGGCAATGCCGGAGATGAACCAGGGGACCATAATCCAGACAGGAAGCCGGGCATGCGGCGTCGTCTTGAGGAAGCTGATATCCAAGCCCAGATTCGGATAGACCGAGAGAATCACGAAGGTATTCAGGCCGCCGAGGAGCAGACCCGTCAGGAAGCCCCAGAGCAGGCCGGCCCGCAATTTCTCTTTGCCCAGGCCGAGTCGTGGCACGATGTCATGATTGTGTGTGGCCCACAAGCCTAGGGCGAGGTAGGCGAGGAGCTGAGGTGCGAACTGCACCAGAGTCTGGTCCTGGAGTGAGGCGGGGAGGGCGTAGTAGTCGAGCGTTGCAGCGATGGGGAGCAGCGCTAAGGCTGCTCCCCGTTCTGCGGCCTGAGCCTGGACAGGACGATCTGGCTCAAGCGCCATGTCGGGCGGCTACTGCAATTCGAGATTGTAACGGTCCAGGGTGGTCGCTTTGTGCCGTGCGAGGTTGGAGAGGGATTTGTTGTAATCGACGGTCGCGCGTAGCTCATTGCCTTGTGCTGTCGCGAGGTCCCGCTGGAAATCGAGGACAAAGCGAGTGGTGCTGAGTCCAACCTTCAGGCGCTCCAACTCGGCCTGAAGCTGTTTTTCCGCCATGATTCGTGCCGAACGGGTCGTTTCAATCCGCTTGAAGTCGGTTTGGACCCGGCGCACCGCTTCCCGGACGCCCACGATGATCTGCTGCCGCACGCTCACGAGGGAGGCTTCCGCGTTCTTGGCTTCCAGTTGTCGTTTGTTGTAGGTGCTGATCGCGGATCGATTGCCGAGCGGATAACTGAGGACCAGGCCGGCGCCATAGTTGTAGAAGTCGCCGCTAAAGTTTTTTTGGCCCGAAGCTTTGTAGTCTCCCCCAAGACCTGCCAGTCCCATCGTCCCTTGAAACGACAACGTGGGGAGCAATTGATTCTTGGCAAACTGCTTGTTGAGTTCGCCGGACTCGAGATTCTTCTTGGCTTGCACAATCTCGGGACGCTGCTCGATCGCCGTGTCAATCGCCTCTTGGAGGCTGAGGGGCTCCAGTACTGTCACCGGTTGGTCGGTCGGGGTGAGGCGCACGTCCTGACGCAGGTCCTCTTCGCCCGGGTTCAAGAGGCGGCGAAGCTGGTCCTCCTGATCGCGAATGGCTTTTTCCGCCACCAGAACTTGCTCCACGCGCGACGCCACAGCAGCTTCGGCCTGCAGGACGTCAACGATGGACATGACGCCCGCCTTCGCCTTGGCCCGGTTGGTCGCCAGCAGTTCTTCGGCGGCTTTCAGGGCGGCTTGAGCGACCTTCAAATTCTCGTTCGCAAAGACGAGCTCCCAATAGGTCTGTTCTACCGTGGCAATCACTGTCAGGACCCGATCACGAAACACGTGTTGTTCCACTTCGGCGTTGTTTTGGGCCACCTTGATGAAGGTCTTGGTGATCTCGATGCCGGCGTTCCGAAGCAGGGGTTGGGTCAGGGTCAACGCCAAGGCGCTGGTGAAGGCGGGGTTGTACAAGAAGCCCTGGGCAACGTCTTGATTCACGCTTGTTCGCGCGGGGCTGTAATTCAAGTCAATGTTGCCGCCGGTTATCAGGTTTTGCAAGGCGTCGACCGTGACGGAGCTATTGCGCTGGTCGAATACTTGAATGTCCGTTAAGTTGCCGGCGGTGCCGCCGAACACGGGACGGTTGAGCGGGTTGACCGTCCGGTTATATTGTCCGTTCACGCTCAACGTCGGGTCGAACTTGGCCTGCTCAACGGTGATGTCGGCCAGCCGGCTGTCCTTCGTATGGCGGCTGATGTTGATGTCGAGATTATGTTGCAGCGCGCGAAGCGCCGCGTCGGCGAGGGAGACGGTCTCACGTCGCTCGGCGGGGACCGGTTTGGTTACATCCAGGCTCCATCCGATGGTCGGGGCCGAAATGGTCCACAAACCGACGATCACGCTCGCGACGAGCCGATGATATTGAGTCGACGTTCTGAATTTCATATACGCCCCCTTTGATCGACAAGCAGAAGTAGTGCATACTATAATGCGTTCGGTGGACCCTGTCATGAATATTGTGCCCTGCCGTTCTGAGGTGCCAATGGCCTGTTGTCAACAGAGACGCGCAATATTGTGGGTGCTCTCTGCATCCGTGTTTGCGATGCTCTGTGCCGGCTCGCCCGCCTGGGCTCAGAATGTGTCGGGTGTTCGCTCCTTCGATGGAGGCGTAGCGCCGCTGTTCAACTTGACCGGACCCGGGAGCCTGTACATCGATAGCCAGGGAACGCAAGGCTATTTGTATACGCCCGGCTTGAATTTCCAATCGTACAGCTTTCGTAATCCCACCACCGGACAGGCCTGGGGCGGGGCGGTCATGACGCTGGGACCCCAGCTCACGATCGGGCTCATCCAAGGCGCGAATCAGTCGGGAAATGCGATCGTGTTGCCGGGTCCTCCACGTCAGACCACTCCATTATCATCGATTCAATCTACACTCCTCGACGACATCCCATAATTCAGGCACAGGGTTGGAGGCAAGGGGCCAGGGGGGCAACCCCTGACCAGCGCACAGTCTTTGTCTTACCTCTGGCCCCTCGCCTCGTGCCTACGCTATTGCGCATTCGCGAGTTGCCATGCGAGGGCGAGGACATACCGGGCCACGGTTTGCAGGACTTCCGGGCTAATTGTGTCGGCCGTGTCGGTGGGCTGATGGAAGTGTGGATGAACTCCGCCGCTGACGACCGTGATGGTCGGCACCCCAGCCTCCTTGAAGGGCACGTGATCGCCACCGGGGAAGAATCCGAACACGTCGAGTTTCTCGGTGAACCCTGCCGTCTGTCCCGCCTCCAATGCGATGCGCGTATCCAAACCTGTCACGCCGACCGTGAGCCGCCCGTTTCCGATACCGGCGTGATCGATGTTGATCATGCTCGTCGTTCTTGCCAGGGGCACGATGGGTCGGGAGACGTAGAGTCGCGACCCCAGGAGACCCTGTTCTTCCCCGCTGAACGAAAGGAAAAGGATGGATCGTTTCGGCGCCGCAGGGGACGACGCCAGGATCCGCGCGACCTCAAGAACGACGGCGGTACCCGATGCATTGTCATCCGCTCCCGCGAAAAGGAGGCCGGCTTGCTGTCCGAAGTGATCGCGATGTGCCCCGATGATCACGGCTTCGTCAGCACGGGGCGAATAGCCCCGGATGAGCGAGGCGACGTTATAGAGCGTTCCGGTCGTCGTCTGCGAGTCCCACTTCAACTGTGCGGTCACGCCCGTGCTGAACGATCGCGATGAACCTGTGCGTGTAATTTCTTCTTGGAGGTTCCGCAGTTTGGCTTTTCCCTGCGTGCCGCTCTGTATGATTGCCTCGGCGATCTCCGTGTTGATCCAGGCACCCGGCAGTTGTTGCGGTGTGTCAGTGCCCGAATAGAACGCGCTGGGTTTTCCCGTGACTCCGCGGCGGAGTTCGTATGGGCTCAGGACCGGGCCGGTCGCCGTCAGATACGCAATGGCTCCCTTCCCTTTGGCGATCCGTTCTTTGTCCGCATGCGCGGCGGCTCCATTATATTTCTCCGGCTTCCCTCGCAGAAAAAGCACGATCTTGTCCCGTACATCGAGGCCCGAATAGTCATCGATTCCCTGGGCAGGGTCCGAGAGTCCGTACCCCACGAAGACGATGGACGCGCGAACGTCGGCAGATGGGGAATCCAAGACGGGCAGGAAGTCCGATCCAACGTGAAGCGATGGATGGTCGTGAGTCAGCCTGATCTGCAGGAGAGGATCGGCCTGGATCGTTTTTGTGATGACCGGTGCAGTCTGCTTCCATTCCCGTTCAGGGAGGGGGTTCGTCTGGCTTTCCGCGGGAGGGGCGACAGAGCGATGCAGCCGGAGCGCGCTGAATCGGTTTGCCACGAACGTCGCCGAGTCGCGGTCGTGGTCGGTTCCGGTCTGTCGTCCGCGACGCGCGGGATGACTGAGTTCAACGATGTCCGCCATCATGCGCTCAGCGGATATTTGTTCCAGGGCGGTGTGCAGCCAGCCGGCCGTCGAGAGGGTTGAATCGAGCGTGGAGTCGGCTGCCGCGACAGCGGCCGGAGAAGCTGTGGCGCAGACCGTGGCCAGGAGAATCGTGACCAGTTTCATGTATCCTCACAGTCCGAGGCCGGGATCAGCGGGCCGGGCGCGAAACTATAGCACAGGGGGCGGGCCCCGTTGCACCGCCTCTGCGAGGCACGGTACTATGCGCACCCGCACGGACTGTGGAGTGAATGTGGAGTCCAAGAACCCCGACAGTTTTCCGAATCGTCTGATCACGGAATCGAGTCCTTACCTCCGGCAACATGCTCTGAACCCTGTGGAGTGGTATGCCTGGGGGCCGGAGGCCTTCGCCAGGGCGAAGGCGGAGAATAAGCCGATCCATCTGTCGATCGGCTACGCCGCCTGCCATTGGTGTCATGTGATGGCGCATGAGTGCTTCGAGAATCCCGACATCGCCAGGTTGCTGAATGAGCATTTCATCAATGTGAAAGTCGATCGCGAGGAACGGCCGGATCTGGATGACATCTATCAGAAAGCGGCACAAGTATTTCTGGGACGTGGAGGGGGCTGGCCGTTGACCATGTTTCTGACGCCGGGCCAGGAGCCGTTCTACGGCGGGACTTATTTCCCGCCGGTCCCTCGGTACAATCTCCCGGGGTTTCCGCAAGTGCTTCTCGGCGTCCTCAAGGCCTATCGCGATCATAGCGGCGATGTGAAAAAGAACGTGGAGCGGGTGAAGGCGGGTCTCGCGCGGGTCAGTTCCCATCGACCGTCTCAGGACCCGTTGACCGATCGGTTGTTGGATGACGGCGTGAAGGATCTGGAATTGTTTTTCGACCCTGTGTACGGAGGATTCGGCGAAAAGCCCAAGTTCCCCACTGTCCCGCCCCTGAGTCTCCTCCTCCGGCAGACCTATCGAACCAAGGACCAGGTGCATCAGGAAAAAGTGTTGCTCCAGCTTCGACAGATGGCGGCCGGCGGCATGTATGACCATCTGGGCGGCGGGTTTCATCGCTATTCCGTGGATGAGCAGTGGCTCGTCCCCCATTTCGAGAAGATGCTCTACGACAATGCGCAGCTGGTGCGGATCTATCTTGACGGGTGGCGACTGACCAGGGAATGGCGTTTCCGCCAGGTCGTTGAAGAGACGCTCGACTATCTGCGCCGGGAATTGACGCATCCTGACGGGGCATTTTTTGCCGCCCACGATGCGGACAGTGAGGGGGAAGAAGGAAAATACTTCGTCTGGGAATCCCGTGAGATCATCGAGGTGCTGGGAGGCGAGCTCGGAGAGCAATTTGCCCGGGCCTACGGGGTGACCGACAGCGGGAACTTTGAGGGGAGATCGGTCTTGAACCGATTGGGGACACAAGGCTTGTCCCTCGATGAGCAGGAACAGCTGGAAAGCGTGCTTCGCCCGGCCCGCACGAAGCTCCTGGCGGCACGTGAGAAGCGGGTGAAACCGCAGCGGGATGAAAACGTCCTCACAAGTTGGAATGCCCTGGCTGTCTCTGCATTTCTCGACGCGTACCAGACGTTCGGTACATCATGGTACCTCTTGGCCGCAGAGCAGGCGCTGACGTTCCTGATCGACTATGCAGTTCGGGACGGTCTCGTATTTCGAACAGTCGCGGGCGGTAGAGGGCGCATCGCCGGGTATCTCGATGACTATGCCTGTCTGGCCGCGGCGCTGTTGGATGCGTTTGAAGCCACGTCTCACGAATGGTATCTCAACCAGGCTCGGGCGGTGACGGACTCTTTGCTCGACCAGTTTTGGGATGATTCCGTCGGGGGGTTTTACTTCACCGGCAGGAACCATGAGGCGCTCATTCACCGGATGAAATCCGGGGTCGATAGTGCCGTTCCCTCGGGCAATGCGGTCGCGGTGCAGGTCCTCCTCAGGCTCTTTTCTTTGACGGGAGCTCGGTTGTATGATCAACGGGCGGAACAGACGCTGCGGGTATTTCACAAGGCGATGGAACACAATGCGCACGGAACGTCCGCAATGCTTTGTGCGCTTGATCTCTATATCTCCAAGCCGAAAGAAGTGGTGATTGTGGGAACCCGGGGCGATCCTGTCGTAGAGTCGTTTATTGCCGCCGTGCATCGGCGGTATGTGCCGAACAAGATTCTGCTGGTTCTCGATGAGTCTCGTTGCGGCAGCGATTCCGCATTTCCGCTGGCGGCTGGTAAAATAAGCGTGAACGGGCAGCCGACCGCCTATGTATGTCAGCACTTCACTTGTTCCCAGCCTGTAACGGAGCTGGAGCAGTTAAAGCTGTTGCTGTAGAAAGGAGTGTCAGTGGCTGCTGGTGGAGCAGGAAATGGGCTCTATGATCATCTGTATAAGCGGTTTTTCGAACAGCGTGATCGCCACGAGGGCTATGAGTTTCAGCATGCGCCCGGGGGCAGTGCACCGACGCCGACGGTGACGTTCAGCCAGAAACTGCGGTGGTGGACGTGGGATCGATGGCAGCGACGGAAGAAGCTGCTTGCCGAGCGAGACCGGTTGCAACAGTCGATCATTCGGATTCGGCAAACAGGGAACTCGAATAAATAGCGCCTGCCTCTGCCCAACGCATCGGGTAAGACAAGTTGGTTGTGGGGCGGGATGAAATAAGGAAGTGGTCATGTCTTTGTCATCCGCTATACTCCATTTCACAGCGCGATTCGAAACGATCATCCGTTCCCTTCTCTTCGCAGTAGGAATCGTCGTGTGCGTCGGCGACAACGCGCAGGCGGTTCAACGGGAAAGCCACGAAGAAAAAGAAGCCAATTTGAAGCAGCAAGCGACGGGTGGCCTCTTTCAGAAGTGGACGTTCGATCAAGATCAGCTCAACCAGGCACCGGCCGGTTTTGTGGGGCTCGCTTCCGGAAATGGGCAACCAGCCAGCTGGATCGTCCAAGGAAATGCGACTGCGCCATCGCTCCCCCATGTTGTGGCGATCTCATCGCGATGTGCGAACGGACCATGCTATCAACTGCTTTTGGCAAAGGGGTTCGACTACGAGTATCCGGACCTCACGGTGCGTTTTCATGCCTCGGAGGGGGCTGCGGCGATCGGTGGGGTAGTATTCGGTGCGAAGGATGCGGCGAATTTTTATGCGGCGGTGGTCGATCTCGTCGGTCTCACGGTGCAAGTGGTTCGCATGGTGAATGGAAATGAGACGGTCCTTGCTCAGGCTCCCGTGAAGCTGAAAGACGTGGATTGGCACTCGCTCAGGGTTCAGCGTAATACGATTATCAGCAAGGACTTTATCGAGACATATGTGGATGGGACCCTCGTGCTTTCCGTGGAAGACCAGGCCCTGGGGATGGGGCAAGTAGGGTTGCTGGCCCGTGGAAATTCTTCCTTACTTTTCGATACGTTCCACGCCGTTCCGCTCTTTTCGCATCGTCCGTTTTCAGCGCCCGCGGCTTATTAGCTGACCGGGGCCTTAGTGTGAACTTGCCTTTTTTCTTCTGACTGGAGTAGCATGCCGTTGCTTGATTGCGAAAGGCCTGGCAAACAAGCGCTGAGAGTGACAAGGCCTGAACCGATGTTGTTTTGGTCCTGCCCGGGAATCTGATCGGAAGCCAGAGCTAAGCCGCCGCTGTGTTGATGACGTCTTCGGCCCATTCCTTCCTCGTTTCTTTCTCGCGTCCAAGACAACACCATTTTCTCAAAGGAGGAACCCCATGGGTTCGAAGATTTACGTTGGTGGATTGCCTTATTCAACGACCGAGCAGCAGCTGAGCGATCTGTTCGCTGCACACGGAGCGGTCACCTCATCCCGGATCATCACAGACAAGTTTACGGGGCAGTCCCGCGGATTTGGTTTTGTGGAAATGTCGTCCGACTCCGAAGCACAGGCTGCAATTGCCGCTTTGAACGGCACGCAACTGGGCGGTCGCACGTTAACCGTCAACGAAGCGCGTCCTCAGGAGCCCCGCTCCGGCGGCGGCGGCGGTCGTGGAGGATTCGGCGGCGGTCGGAGCTAATCCGCTCGCGCTCTACTCAAGCGAGGGCTGCCGGGAACTCCGGCAGCCCTTTTTTTTTGTGCCTCGCTCAGGGGGCTTTGTAGTCCCTGATTGACGCGTCTGATAAGATTACCGTCGGAGATTGTTGTGCCCCCATTCAAACTTGAAGCGCCGTTCAAACCCTGTGGTCATCAACCGGAGGCGATTGCCGAGTTGACGGCCGGCGTCGAGTCCGGAAAGAAGCATCAGGTGCTGCTCGGAGTTACCGGGTCCGGCAAAACGTTTACCATGGCCAATCTCGTCGAGCGGGTCCAAAAGCCTACGCTTGTCCTCGTCCATAACAAGACGTTGGCCGGCCAGTTGTATCAGGAGTTCAAGCAGTTCTTTCCGCACAATGCCGTCGAGTATTTCGTCAGTTATTACGACTACTACCAGCCGGAAGCCTATATCCCCCAGAGCGACACCTATATTGCGAAAGATGCATCGATTAATGATGCCATCGACCAGATGCGGCACTCGGCCACGACGTCGCTGCTCCAACGCAACGATGTGCTGATCGTGTCCTCGGTATCGTGTATCTACGGGCTGGGCTCGCCGGAGGTCTACCACGACATGCTGGTCTATCTGGAAGAGGGAACTGAGACGAGGCGTGAGAAGATCCTGGCCAAGCTCGTCGATATTCAGTATGAACGCAACGATACGGATTTTCATCGCGGGACCTTTCGCGCCCGCGGAGACGTCATCGAAATTTTCCCGGCTTCGTCGGAGGCCAAGTCCGTGCGGATCGAGTTGTTCGGGGATGTCGTCGATGCTATTCACGAAATCGATCCGCTCACCGGGAAGTCGCTGGGCAAGTTGCCCAAGATCGCGATCTATCCGAATACGCACTACCTCATCGCTCCGGATCGCTATGAGCGGGCGATTACCGGGATTGAAGAGGAGCTTGAAGAAAGGCTGGCCTTTTTCAGGAAAGCCGGCCAGCTCGTGGAAGCGCAACGTATTGAACAACGCACGAAGTTCGATCTGGAAATGATTCGAGCGATGGGCTATTGCCACGGGATCGAGAACTACTCGCGCCACCTGAGCGGTCGGGCCCCGGGCGAGCCGCCGCCGACGTTATTGGATTATTTCCCGAAGGATTTTTTGCTCATCATCGACGAATCTCACGCCACGGTTCCTCAAGTGGGAGGCATGTATGAGGGGGATTACTCGCGGAAGCGAACTCTGGTGGACTACGGATTTCGCCTGCCCTCGGCCGTCGACAATCGTCCGCTGAAATTCTCGGAGTTCGAGCGGTGTCTCAATCAGGTCGTGTATGTGTCGGCGACACCGGGCGCGTACGAACTGGACCATGCGGGGGGCGCGGTCGTTGAACAGATCATCCGACCGACCGGCCTTATGGACCCGCAGATTGAAGTCGTTCCGGCCAAGGGGCAGGTGGATCATCTGCTCGGCCAGGTTCGCGCCGAGGTAGGCAAGGGAGGCAGGGTTCTGGTCACGACACTGACCAAGCGTATGGCCGAAGATCTGACGGAGTACTACCACGACCTCGGGGTGAAAGTGCGCTATCTGCATTCCGACATCAAGACGCTCGAGCGGGCTGAGATCGTGCGGGACCTCCGGCGCGGCGCGTTTGATGTGCTCGTCGGCATCAATTTGTTGCGGGAAGGTCTCGATCTGCCGGAGGTGAGCCTGGTCGCTATTCTTGACGCCGACAAAGAAGGCTATCTCCGTTCGTACCGCTCACTCATCCAGACGGCCGGACGCGCGGCGCGCAATCTCGACGGACGGGTGATTTTTTATGGGGATTTCGTGACCGATTCTATGAAGATGGCCATGGATGAAACGACCCGCCGCCGTGGGATTCAGGCCGAGTACAACCGGACCCATGGAATTACCCCGGCCAGCGTGAAAAAGGGGATTCCGGCCCTTGAGTATGCCGTGGCCGACATGGACTACATCCAGCTGGATCTGGCAGCTGAATCGGTCGAGGAGTATGAAACCGGGGAGTCGCGGGATCAACTGATCCATCGGCTGGAGTCGGAGATGAAAGCGGCAGCCAAGGAACTTGCCTTTGAGCGGGCGGCGGAGTTACGCAATCGGGTTCGATCGTTACGGCTCAAAGATTTGGACGTGAAACTCTAAACGTGTTTGTAGAGGTACACACCAATAAACATGCCGAGGACGCTTAGGATGTTGACCTTGAAGCTGAAACCCAAGGTGAGTTTGACCAGAACCAGATCGATAGTGAGAGGGGGGCTGATACCGGGAGTAAAGTGCGTGGAGAAGATGCTCTGAATCGTGCCTTGTGGGGCCATGACGTGGAGAATTTCCCCAAGAATTCCGCCAAGTAACCCTCCGATGAGCACAAAAATGAGAAGGACCCAGGGTGACTTTCTCACGCGACGGCAGTTCCTCCTTAATTATTGCATCAGGCCGCTTGCTGACCGGAGGCCACCATATCGGAAGGATTCCGGCATGTCAACAAATCTGCCGGCATGAGACTCTCTTGACTTGACCCCCCTCGGTTCTATACACTCGCCGATGCACTTTTTCTAGATTTTTCGAGGCGATCGGAGATCTGGCGCAAGGCTTCGATGGCCTCTTTCTTTGTGGTCCCATGCTTGATGCACTGAGCGATAAGTTCGAGAAAATTCTGAAGAAGCTCCGGGGGCAGGGTGTCCTCACGGAGCAGAATATTGCCGAGGCGTTGAAGGAAGTGCGCTTAGCGCTCCTCGAGGCCGACGTCAATTTCAAGATCGTAAAGGACTTCATCGAGCGAGTCCGCCAGAAGGCTGTTGGCCAGGAAGTGCTCCAGAGCCTGACTCCCGGGCATCAAGTCGTCAAGATCGTCTGGGACGAACTCAGTGAGATGATGGGCCGTGAGCGGTCGGGACTCTCGCTCAGTTCCCAGCCGCCCACCGTGGTCATGATGGTCGGGTTGCAGGGGGCCGGCAAGACGACGACCTGTGGCAAGCTGGCGCGTCTGTTCAAGGGCCAAGGCAAGCGTGTGCTGCTGGTTGCGGCAGACCCGCGCCGGCCTGCTGCCGGCGAGCAGCTCAGCGCGCTGGGTCGGGATCTCGGAATCGAGGTCCATCGTGTTGATCAGGTTCAAGCCTCCCAGACAGATGTCGTGCGTACTTGCCAGGCTGGGGTGGAACGGGGGCGGGAGCAGGGTTTCGATCTCGTCGTGCTGGATACAGGCGGACGGCTGCACATCGACGACGAGTTGATGGGCGAACTTGTTGCTGTGAAAACGGCCGTGGCTCCTCATGAGGTGCTCCTGGTTGCCGATGCGATGACCGGTCAGGACGCGGTGACGATGGCCAGTCAGTTCGATCAAAAAGTTGGTCTGACCGGCATCATACTGACCAAGGTGGAGGGTGATGCCCGCGGCGGCGCGATCCTCTCCATTCGGGCCGTCACCGGTAAGCCCGTCAAGTTTCTCGGCGTGGGGGAAAAGCTGGACGCTCTCGAAGCGTTCCATCCGGACCGGATGGCCTCGCGCATCCTCGGGATGGGTGACGTGTTGTCGCTCATCGAAAAAGCACAGGAGAGTTTCACCAGGGAACAGGCCGAAGAAGCTCAGAAACGCCTGACGAGCAATACGTTCACGCTCGAGGATTTTCGCGCTCAGTTGGGTCAGATGAACCGACTCGGCTCGTTGGATCAGATTCTCGGCATGCTCCCGGGCGGGCAGAAGTTGAAGAGCGCGATCGAAGGCGAAAAGCCGGAACGGGAGCTGGGCCGGGTGGCCGCCATGATTGATTCCATGACGTTGCGCGAGCGCCGCGATCACACGATCATCAACGGAAGCCGAAAGAAGCGAATCGCGCGTGGAAGCGGCACCAGTGTTCAGGATGTCAATCGATTGATCAAACAGTTTTTGTCGGCGAAGAAACTGGCAAAAGCCATGACGGGTGCAGGAGGGCGTCGACAACTCGCCCAATTCATGCGCTCGATGTGATTCACGGCATTCAGCTGTCAGCGATCAGCTTTCAGCCTCGTGCAGAATCGAATGGGAAGTCAAAGAGCTGACAGCTGTTGGCTGGGCTCATTAATCAAGGAGGATAGTTGTGGCCGTTCATTTAAGACTAGCTCGGACAGGAAGACACAAGCGACCCATGTATCGGCTGGTGGCAGCCGATTCCCGCAAAGCGCGTGATGGTCGCTTCCTCGAGATTCTCGGCATCTTTGATCCGTTGAAAGAAGCCGGTCTGCCGGAAATCAAGCAGGAGCGCGTGCTGACCTGGCTGCGTCAGGGAGCTCAACCGTCGGTCACCGTGCGGACGCTGCTTCGCCGGGCCGGGCTCTGGAAGCAGTTCGAGGCCGAAAAGGCGGCGCAGAAAAAGCCGGCCGCGAAGTAACCATGGTGAGTCAGCTCGAAACGGTGACGGTGGGACAGATCGAACGGCCCTTTGGCGTCAGGGGAGAAGTCAAGGTTCGTTCGCTGAGCGATGTCCCGGGCCGCTTTGAAACGCTGACACACGTGTGTCTCGTGGCGAAGAGCGGAAGGACGATGGAAACCAGCGTTACCCATGTCAGGCGCACGGGGACCGGGTTCATCGTGGGGTTGGCGGGGCTGACCACACCGGAAGAGGCAGGACTGTGGCGCGGCGGGCTGATTCAGGTGCCCCGCGGGACCGTGCCTGCTCTTCCGGACGGACAGTACTATGAGTGTGACTTGGTGGGCCTTGCCGTAAAAACCGAGCAGGGACAGCCGGTCGGAGTGCTGGAGCGGATCTGGGAATTGCCGGGAAATCATGTGTTCGTCGTTCGCCAGGGCGACAAGGAAATCCTGATTCCGGCGGCAAAGGAGTTCGTGGCAGCCGTTGACCTTGAACGCCGGGTCATGACCGTTCGCATGATCGACGGATTGGGTGAGTAAGATGCTGCGGTTCGATGTGCTCACACTGTTCCCGGACATGGTGGCCCCAGTTTTAGGCCATAGCATCCTCAAGCGCGCTCAGGAGAAAGGGCTTCTGAATGTGCAGGTTCGGAACCTGCGCGACTTCACGACGGATCGCCACAAAGTGGCCGATGACATCCCCTACGGCGGCGGGGCGGGCATGGTCATGAAGGCCGAGCCGATTTTGAGGGCCGTCGATGCGCTCCGGGAAGAGGCCCGGTCGAGCGGGGAGGAGATTCGACTGTTGTTTCCGTCTCCCCATGGCCGTCCCTTCACGCAGGATTATGCGCAGCATCTCGCGCGCGAGCGGCGGCGAATGGTGATTCTCTGCGGACATTACGAGGGAGTGGACGAGCGTGTACGGATGGTGCTGTCGCCGGAAGAGGTCTCCGTCGGTGACTATGTGTTGACCGGAGGCGAATTGCCGGCGCTCGTGGTGATCGATGCGGCGGCGCGTTTGGTCCCGGGCGTTTTGGGCGATCCTGAGTCCTTGAATGAGGAGTCCTTCTCGGATTCTCTGCTGGAGTATCCGCACTACACCAGGCCGGCGGAAGTGCGGGGCCTGGGGGTGCCGGAAGTGTTGCTGTCTGGGCATCATGAGGCGATTCGTCTGTGGCGCCGGAAGGAGGCGTTGCGGAGCACGTATCTCAGACGGCCCGATCTCCTGAGGGATCGGGTGCTCACGAACGAAGATCAACGGTTATTGAACGAACTTATTAGCGAAGGTGTCTCGACGATGCCGATGCGATGTGGGGAGGAGGGGTAAACTCATGAATCAGTTAGAACGAATTCAGCGATCCTTGACAAAGAAATCTGCTCCGAGCTTTGAAATCGGGGATACCGTGAGGGTCCACGTCAAGGTTGTCGAAGGTGAAAAGGAACGCATCCAGGTATACGAAGGCACCGTGATCGCCCGCAAGGGCACCTTAAATACGGAAACCTTTACGGTCCGCAAGGTGTCATATGGCGTCGGGGTTGAGCGGATATTCCCGGTGCATTCGCCGATCGTGTCGAAGGTCGATGTCGTCCGGCAAGGACGGGTTCGACGGGCAAAGCTCTACTATCTGCGTGGCAAGAAGGGGAAGTTTGCCAAGGTGGAAGAGCGCGAGTTTGTCGGGGAGAGCAAGGCGTCCGCGCAACCGGCTGCCGCTGAAGAAGAAACCGTCAAGACATAAGCGCCCCTCTCAGTCGGCCCCGCTACGGCGGGGCGGTCGGTTGTCTCGGGCAGAGCACCTGATCGGGGGGAACGCCTGGTGGGACCCACCGAGGAGTTTGAGCAAGAGGCCAGGCGATGTGGTTATCGCCACATCGCGGGTGTTGACGAGGCAGGGCGTGGTCCTTTGGCCGGCCCGGTCGTCGCTGCGGCGGTAATCCTGCCTGTCCGGTGCCGGCTGACAGGAATCGATGATTCGAAGCAGCTATCCGAGAGCGAACGGCAGAGGCTGTATACCTCGATTCTTGAGTGTGCTGCGGGTGTGGGGATCGGGTCGGCCGATGCCGGCGAAATCGACTCCTGCAACATTTTGGAAGCCACGCGCCTGGCGATGCGTCGAGCCATAGAGAACTTGGCTCCCTCCCCTGACTATCTGTTGATCGATGCTGTCACCCTCCCGGCGGTCAGGATTCCCGCGCGCCCTATCATCAAAGGTGATGCGCTCTCTATGTCGATCGCCGCAGCGTCAATCGTCGCCAAAGTGACGCGCGACACCCTCATGGCCGCGTACCATAATACCTTTCCGCAGTACAATTTCCTCTCACACAAGGGGTACGGTACGGCAGAACACCTGCAGCAACTGGCGCGCTATGGGCCGTGCGCCATCCATCGCCGGACATTTACTCCAGTTCGAGAAGCGATTGTTTCCGCGGAAACAATCGGGTCCAGTGCGGCAGGTCGATCCATCCAGTAAGAGCAATTTCCATGACCATCCCGGACCCCCGCCATCAGTTTGGTCAAGCCAGTGAAGCGTGGGCGGAACGGTTCTTGCGGGCCAAGGGCTATCGGATCTTAGAGCGTAATCTGCGGACCTCCTTGGGCGAGTTGGATCTGGTGGCCGAGGACGCGGGGGTGCTGGTGTTTGTCGAGGTGAAAGGCAGGGCAACGGAGGCCTTTGGCGGCGCGCTGCTGGCGGTGGATCAGCGTAAGCAGGCCAAGCTGATAAAATTGGCTTCGCAGTACCTGGCGCAGCGGCATTGGTCGGACAGGCCCTGTCGGTTTGATGTGGTGCTGGTGCAGGGACAGCCGTCGGCGCAGGGGCAGATTGAGCACCTGCAGAACGCGTTCGAGGTTCCCGAGCATGGGCAGTCATAGTCCGGTTTTGATGGGACAGGTATGGATGCGATGATCCAGCTGATTCATGTCTCCAAGTTCTACAATCGTCGGGCCGCTTTGTCCGATGTCACGCTGGAGATCGAGAAGGGGGAGTTTGTCCTCCTCATGGGTCCGAGCGGGGCGGGGAAATCCACATTGCTGCGCATGCTGATCGGCGCAGAGCAGCCGGACGAGGGACAGATCTTCGTACAGGGCAGGAACGTCACCAAACTAAAACAATCGGAGGTGCCGTATCTTCGCAGAAAAGTCGGGTCGGTCTTTCAGGACTTTCGTCTCCTGCCCAAGAAATCCGTGTTTGAAAACGTGGCATTGCCGTTGATCGTTCAGGGATCCTCCGTGGTGGATATTCGGCGGAAGGTCATCGAGGCCTTGCGGGCGGTCGGAGTGGATCACAAGAAAGATCAGTCCCCCAATAGTCTCTCAGCAGGCGAGCAGCAGCGCGTCTGCATCGCCCGGGCGATTGTCAACGGGCCGATCGTCCTCCTGGCCGACGAACCGACCGGCAATCTTGATCCGGAACGGACCGGAGAGATCATCGAGCTCTTTAAACTGATCAATGCGCGTGGCACGACCGTAATTGTCGCCACGCATGACCCGCATGTGATGACACAGATCAACCGGCGGGTTATCACGTTGTTGGAAGGGGCTATGGTGCCGGAGCAACGGGTAGGGGTATGAGGCGGCTGTTCTATCTCTTTCGTGAAGCCTGGGCGAATATGCGGACCAACCGCACGACGACGGTCGTGGCCATTTTGACTACTGCATTCACGCTGGCTTGCGTCGGCATCTTTCTGTTGCTGTATGTGAATCTCCGCAGTGCGGCAGGGTGGTTGCAGGAAGATATCAAGATCATGGTCTATCTGGAGGATCGAATCACCCGCGAGGGAACGCAGGAGCTCGAAGGGAAACTGAAAGCGGATCGGATGGTAGCCGGGGCTCTCTTCATTTCGAAAGAGCAGGCCCTGGGTGAATTTCGTGCGCAGTTTCCCTCCGATTCCCACTTACTGGAGGGGCTAGGCGAAAATCCTCTTCCCGCCTCGTTCGTAGTGACGCTGGCGCCGAACTTTCGGTCTCCCGAGGCGGTAAAGCGTTGGGCCGAACGGGTCCGAACCATAGCCGGCGTGGCAAAGGTCGACTATAATCAGGAATGGATCGATGCGTTGGCGGGGCTCATCCGGTATATCGAACTGGCGGCGATCGGGGTGGGCGTAATTCTGTCTGCCGCCGCGGTGACGATCATCGGGAATACGATCAGGCTCGCGCTCTTCGCGAGGCGGGAGGAGATCGAGATTCTTCGGCTCATCGGGGCGACTCGCGCCTTTATCCGGATCCCCTATTTTCTGGAAGGGGCTGTGTTAGGAGCCTGTGGCAGTGCCTTGTCCCTGGGAATTCTCAAGCTCGGGTTCGAGTTGTTCCGCCAGCAGATCAGTTCGACGGGTCGCTTCAGCGGGATCGAAAACATG
>DATIGF010000124.1:0-8371 GCA_035454865.1 Nitrospiraceae bacterium
AAGGGCGGCGAGAAGATCAAGGTGGCCTTCAATATTCCGGAAGAATCGGAAGTGGCCTGGGACGAGGCCTCAGCGCTGCGCCTCAGCCGGATCCCCTACTTCCTTCGCGCCATGGTAAAAAAGGGCGTCGAAAAACATGCCCGCGAGAACAATGTGACGCTCATTACCGTTGAGCTGATGGAAGACTTGCGCAAGAAGCGATTCGGCAACGACGCGCCGGTCTTCAAATTCTAAGGAGCGATGAAGCGATCAGCGGTCAGCTTGTGAGGAGACTGACGAAAGTGCTGAAAGCTGATTGCTGAGAGCTGACTGCATGGATTCATTGCAAAGCATCGTCACCGATCTCAACACGCTGATTCCGATCATCAACCACTGGTTCCATCTCCTGTCGGCGGTGATTTGGATCGGCGGCCTGGCCTTTCTCGTCATGGCGGTCACGCCCGGGCTTCAGAAGGCCGTGTCGAAGAACCAGATTAAGCCCATCACGGATATTTTTTATCAGCACTACAAGAAAGTCGCCGGCATTCTTCTCGTAGTCCTGCTGTTCACCGGCGGCATCAACCTGCATTACGTCAATCAAGTCCTGACCTCGCAAACCGGCACCGGCGTGCAGCACCACGCCAAATACCTGACCGTCTTCTTCGTCAAGCTCTTCCTCGTCCTCTGCCTTTTGACGCTCTTTCTCTATACCGTCATCTTCAAATCGGATGACGAGGCCGAAGAGGGCGAGACCTACGAGGCCATCCCTTACCAGCGCGCGGCCCTTTGGATAGGTTTCTTTATCATCCTCTGCGCCGCCGCCATGAAGCACCTGCACCAGTAGTCTCTCTCCAATCTCTCTCATAAAGGTTTAGGACTGCTCCCCTGTATCAAACGGGATAACCCTCGTACCTAATCCGATACAGCCCAAGCAATCATTGAGAATCTTGCTTCCCCGGTCGTCTGACTGACCGGTGATTATTTTCTCGTCAGATCAACGACTTAAAACCTTGAACGTCCGACCATGATTACCATGCCAGTGGTATGAGCATTGCTCTGTCACGAGAGGACTCTCTTCACGACGGACTCTGGGACCATGGGATTCACCCTGCTGATTGCCACCAGGCCTGTGTCAGGAATGTGGCGATGTGTGGAGCCGACAATCGCTCATGTGGCCGGAAAGGGTCTTCCTTTCCTGTCATCTGACGCCCCCTCTGGATTGTGCCCATCCGGAGGGGCGTTGTCGCCTCACGCCGTTGCCATGAGCGCCGTGCCTCTTTCGAGAGGCACGGTCCGTTCTGGTTCTCTACCGAACATCGCACGTAGACATGATTCTACGGGTTCAGCTCGGCGCCCTGTTACCCCAAATCTGAAAGGACTGTTATGACCGGCGACCTTGTACCTCATGAGAGTCTCTGGCCGAAGAACCTGGGCGCAGCCGCAAAGACCGCGTTGAACGGACAGCAACCAACCGGGACAGCCCGGACCCGAAGTACCCGTTTGACGGTGAACCTCCCGAAAGAACTGGTTGATCGACTTCGAGATACCGTCTACTGGATTCCACAACTCACTATGTCTCGATTGGTGGAAGAGGCGATTGATTCATCCCTGGTTCAACTGGAAATCGCCAATCGCGGTCGATTTCCCAGAAGGGTGAAGGAACTGAAACCGGGACGTCCGCGTTCTGCACGTCAAGCGGGACAAACCGGCCCCTCCTCCCAATCGAGGTCGCCGATTCGCTCATTCAGTCACCGGCTCCCGGGGCGTCCATCATCAGATCCGGTTCATGAGGGCCAACATGATGGCCGGCGCTGACTTCCGCGGACCCGATGAATATCACCCTCTCCTGAGAGACGCTCGTCATAGCAGGAGAATCACCCATTGTTCCGAGAGATATTCCGGCCCCCGACGACTTCAACCGCGTTTGCGAGGCAGGCCATGACCGGATCGGAAACTCACCAATCTGTGCTCGTCGTCGATGACGACCCCGATATTCTGACGGCCTTGCAAGACTTGCTCGAATACGAGGGATTCCACGTCGATTGCGCACAGACCTGCCGCGACGCGGTGTCCTCCATCGAACGGAACCTTTACAACGCGGTTCTTCTTGATCTCGGGTTGCCTGATGGCGACGGGCAATCGATCCTGGAAAAACTGCAGGCTTCAGACCCCTCCCTTCCGGTGATCGTCCTGACGGCCGCAACCTCGACGGATCGCAAGCTCGGGTCCTTGACCCAGGGGGCCTTTGCCCATTTGACCAAACCCTACCACCGGGAGGAATTGCGCGCGATTTTACACCGGGCGATCGGCATGAAGATGCTGGCAACCAAAGCGGAAGGAATCGAGGTCGCGTTGACCGAAAGCGAGGATCGGTTCCGGTCCGTGGTTCAATCGGCTCCCGATGCCATCGTCGTGGCAGACGAGCACGGGTACATCGTTTCGTGGAACGATGCCGCGTCGAGAATGTTCGGCTACACGCTCACAGAGGTCCTCGGGAAACCCCTGACGATATTGATGCCGATGCGCTACCGGGAAGCGCATGAAATGGGGGTCGAGCGCATGCGCACCACCGGCCAGTCAAAGTTGATGGGGAGAGTGATCGCCTTACACGGGCTGCGAAAAGACGGGAATGAATTCCCCATCGAACTCTCCCTCGCGACATGGACCGGCCAGGGCGGATCCTTCTACAGCGGCATCATCCGGGACATCTCGTTGAGAACCGCCACCGAGGCCGCGTTGCAAGACAACGTCGAACGCTTTCACCTG
The DNA here is from genome assembly GCA_035454865.1 of Nitrospiraceae bacterium. GTDB lineage: Bacteria > Nitrospirota > Nitrospiria > Nitrospirales > Nitrospiraceae > Nitrospira_D. The sequence goes on from DATIGF010000124.1 coordinate 2,746, forward strand.
CTCACCGATCACTTGTCCCTGGTCTTCTGGATGACCGACACCGCGAAGAATGAGTTGATGTACGTGAGTCCCTCCTATGCGCAGGTCTGGGGTCGCCCCTGCGATGAGTTGTATCGTTCGCCGCGTGCATGGCTGGAGGCTGTTCACCCTGACGACCGCCCCCGCGTCCTGCATGCGGCCATGACCAAGCAGGCAGTCGGCGCCTACCGGGAAGAGTATCGCATTATTCGCCCGGACGGAACGGTGCGATGGATTCGCGATCAGGCGTTCCCCATCCGTGATGCCTCGGGAGTGGTCCATCGGATTGCGGGATTAGCTGAGGACATCTCCAGGGAAAAGGAGCGCGAGGACGCTGTGCGCCACTGTGAGGATCGCGTCCGGCTCGCGACGGCGACGGCAGAGCTGGGGATTTGGGACTGGGATCGCGAGAGCGATCGCATATACTGTTCCGGGCGCGCCATGGAATTTCTCGGTCAACCGGCCCAGAGCCGTTACCTGTCCCTCCAACAATTCCTGGCGCTGGTCCATGACGCCGACCGGCCTGAGGTGACCAGTGCCATGAACCGGCCACAGACTGAATCCCACATTTGCGCCTTCCGCCATCGCGTGCGCCGTCCGGACGGATCCCTGCCCTGGCTGGCCTGGTTCGGGTATGCGCTTGGGACACAGCGCGGAGCCCCTGCGCGATTGATCGGATCGGTAGGAATGGTCGAGTAAGACGGACGAGCCTGAGAGGCTTGGCAAAACCCTGTGGGCATGCCAGCAGGTGACAGATCCACATGTCTGCCACACCAGGAGATCACCAGACAGTATGCTCGGCGATTATTTCGATCGATTCGAACCGGAAAGAGCCCGCTTGAAGACCGTTTTGAGACCAAAGTAGGCGAAAGAATCCTTGAGGTTTGAATAGAGTCGCTTGACAGTGCCCATATCGGGGTTCGTGACATATTCCATCGTCAGGGCGATCCGCTCTTCGTTCTCCGCCAACGGCGTCACGGCATGCCAGAGTTTGTCGCCGTTAAAAATCACCATGTCGCCGGGCTCGGTCACCAGCTCAAGATGTTGCGGCTGTTTTGTCGGATGATCTTTGAACAGTTCGCAGACCAGCTTGCAGTGCGTTGACCGGTCAACAAGGCCCATCAAGATCGTATAGCGGGCCCCCTTATAGTAGGACGTATCATAGTGGAATCCGATATGGTCGCCGGGCTCGGTGTAATAGTAGAGCGCACAGGAATGCGGGTCGTTCTCCGGACAGAACCTCAGCTGCGTTTCGACGAGCCGGCTCAAGAACGCCCTGAACGATTCGGACCGGTAGAGATCGAGAAAGCGGGGAGCTTTCTCCTGCACCGTGTAATAGCTGACGCTGCCGCCCTTTTTATGACCGGGGATATAGTTCCGATTCAGCTCGGCCTTGACCCCCTGCGCCTGAGGAACCAGCATCTCTTCCACAAAAGCGCGCGGCAGAAACTGCTTGATGACCAGGAACTCGTTCTGATCCCAATACTCCCGGTGCAGGCGATCAACATCCAACGCCGCGACTGCCCGGTCAACTGCTTCGCTCACTGAGTTCATCGCTGCAACCTGCATGAAAGCCCCTTGTTTGTCATAGCCCGTGCGGGACGTCCCCGGTCTCTGAGGACCCGCGGTTACGGGTTGCTCAGCACCGGAGCTTTGACGACTTCGACGTCCGGTGGAGCCTTGAAATCGAACAGCTCATTACCCAATCCGAGATTCGGTTTCAATCCTGAAAATTCAAACGTCGCCACATTGCCGCTGATCTCGTGCAGAGACACCGTACGGATAAAATAGGTTTTCGGAAACACTTCTACGACGATCCGCTGGAGGCTCCGTGTCGACTCCTGATCTCTGGATTTAGGGATCAGCGTGATCAGGCGAATGCCGCCGACCCCGCGCTCTTTGCCCGCGGTCGGTTGGATCTCGAACGACTCATCCAGCCTGGCCGCCCCCTGTAAGAGTTCCAGCGGGGCTTTCGACGCGGCCATCTGCGTAAGCTTTCCAACCAGCACCTGTTTGTGCTCCGGCACGTAGACTCGTACCTCGTCGTGATTTACGTAGATTTCTTCGTTCGCCGGGTCCAGATAGTCCCACCTCAGCCGACCGGGTTTCTTGATATACACTTTGCCGGATGAGGTGACCGGTCGTTCAAATCCCTCTATTCTGGTCTCTTGCGTGAAATCCGCCTGGAGGTCTTTGGTTTTTTCGTACCGGGCCTGGAGCTGCTTCACGACGTCGCGGACTTCCTGGAGCGCTCTGTCGTCAGCGGTTCCGTCAGCGCTCCACGCCGGCACGACGAGCAAGACGGTCAGCAGCACCCCGCACCACCCGCGGTTCATGCTTCCGCCGCTCCGACCGGACCACGACGTCCGAGGACTTCCCGACGTCCATCCCGTCCCGCCGCACCCACAATCCCGTCCGCTTCCATCTGTTCGATCATGCGGGCCGCGCGTGGGTAGCCGACCCGCAGACGGCGCTGGATCAGCGAGGCCGAGGCTTGTCCGGTGGAGAGCACCAGTTCCTTGGCCTGTTCGTAGACCTCGTCTTTGGCCTCTTCCTCCGCCGCCTCTTCCTGCTTCAGCGATTGCAATTCCTGGTTATAGGTCGGCATCGCCTGCTTCTTCACGAACTCCACGACGGAGCGGACATCGTCGTCCGACACGAAGGACCCGTGCAGGCGGGCCAGGCGACCGGTGCCGGATGCCAGATACAGCATGTCCCCGCGACCGAGCAGGGCCTCGGCGCCGTTGGCATCCAGGATCGTCCGCGAGTCTGTCTTTGAGGACACCTGGAAGGCAATGCGCGCCGGGAAATTCGCCTTGATGAGACCCGTGAGCACATCAACGGACGGCCGTTGCGTCGCGAGCACGAGATGAATGCCCGACGCCCGCGCCATCTGTGCAAGCCGGGCGATTTTGTCTTCCACATCCTTGGGAGCAACCATCATCAAATCCGCCAGCTCATCGATCATCACCACGATAAACGGCAAGGGCTCCGGCGGCGTCGGCTTCGGTTGCATGCAGCCGGGCTCGCCTTCGGCAATCGCAGTTTCGCCCGCGGAGAGTCGCTCTTCCTCGGAGAGAAACTGCATCGGGAGTTCGGCCTGCTTGACCGCCGGCGCAGCGCTCTCGGCAAACGCCTCATGCAAGCCGGCCACTTTTCGATTGTACGCATCAATGTTGCGCACACCGGCTTCCGCCAGCAGTTTGTAGCGCCGCTCCATTTCAGCCACGACCCAACCCAGCCCCTTGGCGGCAGCCTTGGCGTCCGTTATGACAGGGCGCAACAGATGGGGAATCCCCTCGTACGATTGAAACTCCAGCATCTTCGGATCAATCAACAGCAGCTTGACCTCACTGGGCTTGGCGGAAAAGAGGATGCTCAGCAGCATCGTGTTCAGACTGACGCTCTTACCCGCCCCTGTGGCACCGGCCACCAGGAGGTGCGGCATCGTCTTGAGATCCGCCGTCACCGGCGCGCCAAAAATATCCTTCCCCAACGCCAGCGTAAGTTTCGAGCGGGCCCGTCCGAAAGCGTCGCTCATCACGACTTCCTTCATGGACACGGTTTCGCGGGACAGGTTCGGGACTTCGATGCCGACCACTGACTTGCCCGGGAGCGGCGCCACAATCCGCAGGCTGGTCGCCTTGAGTGCGAGCGCGAGGTCGTCGGCGAGGTTCACAATGCGGGCCACCTTGGTGCCGGGCGCCGGTTCATACTCATACATCGTGACGACCGGACCGGGCCGGACTTCCGTCACCTTGCCCTCAATCCCGAAACTGGTCAGGGCCCGGGACAGGACTTCCGACTGAGCTTTCAGTTCGTCATCAGACATGCGGGTCAGCGGACCGGAGGGATCGCTGAGCAACTCATCCGGATCAGGGAGACGATAATCGCCGGAGTCGGCCCGCACGGCCACAATCTCGGGCTCGACCTCTTCTCTTTCCACCGCAGCGGAAATTGGAACGGCAACCGGCTGAATGATGGGAGGCTCCGGCGCGAAGACCGGTTCCGGCTCGGGGACGATCTCGGCGAGCGTCTCTTCTGCAACCGCTGCCCGGCTCGGCTTGGGAGATTTGGCTTTCTGCTTTCTACTGCCGGATTCATCGGGAACCTCGGCAGATCGCTCGGGCATGATCGCAGCCATCCGTTCTCGCAGCGCCGCCCACCGCTCCGGGACCTGACGAACCACTTCGGTCAATGAGAGCGGAGTCGTGAACAAGAGCGATACGATGAATCCGGCGATGATCAAAATATGCGCGCCGGTGCTGGCGAAAAAGGCGCGGAGCCCGTCCCCAATCACCTGGCCGAGAATCCCTCCGGCCATCCCGCGCGAAACCATCCCGCTCGTCAACGTTGGAACGGCCGTTGCCTCCAAATGGAGAAAGGCACTCAAGAAGAGGACGGCAGCCAGGGAACTTCCAGCGGTCCTGAACCGGATGCTCACAGGAGTCTGGGAAAAGCAACGCAGCCCCAGCCGGCCCAACAACAGCGGAAACAGGTAGGCCGCCCCGCCGATGAGATAGAAAAACCCGCCGGCCAACACGGCGCCGAACGAGCCGATGAGATTGCGAGGCGGATTAGCCGCAGGAGCCCCCGCCGCCACGGTCTTAGCTTCCCCGGGCACAAAAGACAGGAGGCTCAACAAGGTGAGCAGGCTCAGCGCGATCAGAATCACGCCGATCACTTCCCGCTGAATATGAGAGGGGGGAGAAGGGGCGCGGCGGGCTTCGCCCCGCTTAGCCGAGGTGGTGACACCCATGGCGCGGATGCTAACACAGGGGGAAAGTCATTTCAAACGGCGATGGCCGAGTGGGCGCAGGATCCTGCCGCGACCCGGACAAGAACTCTCGCGATTTTGCCATGATCGTCAAACCACTATTCTCTTGCTGGAACGAGACGGGTCATTAAGATAAAGGAAACTTTCACCCCAGGCAGGCATGACTCCATCCGATTCACAAGCCCGACGCTTCATCGAACTCCGGAAACACCGGCGGCTCACCCCGCCCCCCGGCGCTCTCCTCTCCTTCGCGCAACTCGTTCCCCTAAAGGAGGCGGCCGAAGCGCTTGAAGGGGACGGGACAATTCTGAATCTCTCGGCAGGGGGGTGCAAAATCCTCAGTGAGAATCCTGTCGTAGCCGGGCCGCCCTATCGGCTCATCATCCAGCTCCCGTCCTTTCCCAATCCGATTACCATCGAAGCGGCGATTGTGCGTTGGATCAGCAATCGCATGTTCGGTTTCAAGTTTGATTCGATTCAACAGGACCAGGAGGAACACCTCCACGAAGTCCTTCACCAGCTTCGCGCTACCTCCTCATAACCCGTTCAACCGTCCAAGGCCCGTCCGCAGCGCGAGGAACTCGTAAGCCGGCAGTTCCTCAACCAAAACATTTCGCTCGCAGGCAGCTATTCAGAGTCTCTTGCCGAGCCGGCTCGGCCCGCATCACCGTCACGCTCAATCTATGACATAGTCGCAGTCTCATGCGCGCTGTGCAGAAGATCCGACTCTTTTTCTCCGGACAGGACTGGGATTGCACAAATTCCTCCGGTGTCACCGTACCTGCTTCCCCCTGCTTTTTTTCCTGCCTAGTTCTGAGGTGCACTGATTGA